>DATECT010000176.1:0-9472 GCA_035286765.1 Gammaproteobacteria bacterium | reverse complement strand
TGCTCGTGGCCATGATGGCTGGGCCATAGTTCTTTAGGTGTCGTGCCTTTCCCCAGATCGTGCAGCAGCGCCGCAAAGCGCACGCGCGTATCGTTAGATAAGCGCGTAGCTTGATCGAGCACCAACATGACGTGCACGCCGGTATCGATCTCCGGATGGTATTTGGCGGGCTGCGGCACGCCGTAGAGGCTTTCGAGTTCGGGAAATAAGCGGGCCTGTGCGCTGCACTCGCGCAGCACTTCAAAAAAGCGTGACGGGCGCGTTTCACCCAGCGCACGTTCCAATTCAGCCCACACGCGCTCCGGCACGAGGGCATCCACCTCGCCGCTGGCTACCATTTCGCGCATCAGCAGCTTGGTTTCGTCGGCTATGTGAAAGTTCGTGAAGCGCGCGGAAAAGCGCGCTACGCGCAAGATGCGCACCGGGTCTTCGGCGAAGGCGGGCGAGACATGACGCAGGATTTTATTGTGCAGATCCGCCACGCCGTTGAAGGGATCGATAAGCGTGCCGTCTTCGTCCTGCGCGATGGCGTTGATGGTGAGATCGCGGCGCTGCAGGTCATCGCTGAGGGTGACGTCCGGCGCGGCATACACGTGGAAACCCTTATAGCCCGGCGCGGTCTTGCGCTCGGTGCGCGCCAGCGCATATTCCTCATGGGTCTGCGGGTGCAGGAACACCGGGAAATCGGCGCCGACCAATTTGAAGCCGCGCGCCTCCATCTCCGCAGGCGTCGCCCCGACCACCACCCAGTCGCGGTCTTTAACGGGCAGGCCCAAAAGTGCATCGCGTATCGAGCCGCCTACTTGATAAATTTCCATCCCGATTATGCCCCGCCGTGACTGCTGCGATATTTTTTGAAGCGCGTTTCCATGCCGTGTGCAATAAGATAATCAGGCACGATGTTTTCTACAGACCGTGGCTTAATGGAAAATAACGATGGGAAAATATTTTGGCAAACGCTATCGACCTGCAGGGAGTAGTAATTATCCAGGGAAAACGGTTTGCCGGGCAACCATTCCAGGATGCGCGCCTGTAGCAGTGATAAGCGGTCATTCAAACCGATGACTTTGCGCCGTCGCCTAATCACACGTGCCGTGTATTCCACCAATTGCTTTAAGGTGTAAACGCGCGGCCCGCATAGATCGTAGCGTTGGCCAATGGTTGCCGGATTAATCAGCGCCTGTGCGAAGGCGTGCCCCACATCCTCTACATAGATAGGCGCAAAGCGCGCCTGTGGACAGGCGAGCGGAAAAATAATAGGGATGCGTTTGAGTAGCGCCGCAAAGCGCGTGAAAAAACTGTCGCCCGGTCCGAAGATGACCGAGGGGCGGAAGCTGGTGGTATAGATATTTTTCGCGCCATGCACTAAATCTTCGCCTTCCCCCTTGCTGCGCAGGTAGTGGCTGGGGCCTTGCTGGGCATTGGCATTCAGCGCGCTCATGTGCACTAGCCGTTTAATGCCCAGGGTCGTGCAGGCTGTGATGATTTTGCGCGGTAATTCGACATGGGCGCGGCGAAAGCCGCTGCCGTCATGGCCTTTTTCGTTGAGGATGCCGACCAGGTTGATAACGGCATCGCAGCCTGCCAGATGGTCAATGAGCGCCTGAGGGTCATGAATGTCGGCCTCGGCCATGGTTAAGGTGGGCAATACCAGTAGATCACGGTGACGCGCGTGATGGCGCGTGAGCACCTTCACCTGATAGCCGTCGGCGACAAGGTGATGAATCAGGTGACGGCCGACAAACCCCGTTCCGCCTAACACACAAACCATGTGGATTTTCATCCCGCGCTCTCTAATTTATTGTTATTGTTGCCAACACAATAATATCCCGGCATGGGTTGCCGATCTGCCCATGCTAGGCATAGTAGCCCAAGGAGGCCCTGCTGTCAGAGTTTTCCTAAGGAGGCTAAAACCGCTATTCCTCGGGGGGCTTAATGGTGGGCATACGCTTGCCTAACGAAGTAATCTCTTGTCCCAACCGATCGGTGAATATGGTGGTGTAGGTCATGACCTGCTGAATGTAATTGCGGGTCTCGCTGAAGGGCACGTTATCCACCCAAATATCGGCGGGCAAGGAACTGTTGGTCGGTAGCCATTGTTTCACCCGGGAGGGTCCGGCGTTGTAGGACGCAGTGGCGAGCACTTCATTGCCGTCATTGGCGTCTAATACGCGGCGCAAATAGCCGCTACCAAGCTGAATATTTTTATCAGGCTCAAGGAGGTCGCTGGTATTGCGTAAAGGCACGGCAAGCAGCTTGCCCATTCTTTTGCCGGTGTCCGGCATAAGCTGCATGAGGCCCAGCGCCCCCGCGCTCGAGCGCGCGTCTATGGAGAAGGCGCTTTCCTGACGCATGATGCCGTATATCCAAGCCGGGTCGAGAGCTTGCGTCTGGGCCTGGCTGAGCACTTGCTCGCGGAATAATACCGGAAAGCGCAATGCCAAGTCATCCATGTGTTTGGCCTTGGCCGTGGTTAGGATCGCACGGTCGTACCAGCCCCAGCGCTTGGCCAGCAGGGCGGCAACCTGTTGTTGACGCACTTCAAGCCGTGCGACGGTGAAGTCCCACTCGCGGGCTGCGTCGGTAATCAAGCCCAACTGATAGAGTTCCGAGGCGCGCACGTTGCCAGGCACGCTGGTCACCGCGGCCATTTCTTGCGGGGTGGCGACGATGGGGTCATTTTTAATGACGTAGGGTTTGCCTAGCCGGTCGGCGGCCAGAAAGCCGTAGTAGCTGCGTTGAGCGGCCAGGTCGGCGTAGATCTGTTCGGCCTGCGCCTTAGGGGAGGGGGTTGCTGCATTGGATTGCGCAGGATCGCCAGTAATCGGCTCGCTTTGTTCGAGTGCGCGCGCGCGCCAATAACGCCATATTTCTTTTTCGCTCTCGGAGGCATCCAAGGCATCGATCCATTGCAGTGCAGTCTGCCAGTCTTGTTTTGCCAAGGCGGCACGCACCCGCCATTGGCGCACCCGCTCATCGACTTGATCGGGGTGCACCGCAGCCAGCCAATCCGAGGCCTCCGGTAAAAATTCCAGCACAGCCGACATGGCAATTTCTTTTTCCAGACTGGCGCTATCATTAGCGCTGAATGGATATTCGGATTTGATGCGCTGCCAATGGTCATTGGCCGCCTCCGCGTCGGTGCGGGCCAGCCGCTTAATGCCATAGCGGAGAATCTCTCGCCCTAATTCGCTATCACCGGTAAAACCCGGAGCATCCAAGGTATCCTGCGGATTATTGTGCATGGCCTGCCAGCGCTTCACCCACTGCTGGTCTTCGGCGTTCAGCGACTTCGCCAGCGTAGCAGCCAGGCTCAACTGACGGTTAGCCATGGCCAGGCGTATACGCTGCCAGATTAATTCATTAGTCATGCGGCCACTATTGCGCCAGGTTTTAAATACCGGGCCGCACTCATCCGGCTGTGAGTATCCTACCAGCCAGAGTTTTTCCGCCTCATCCAGCCAGTCTTGCGCAGGGCTGGCGGCATTGCCGGTGGATAAGCGCGCCTGCAAGGCATAGCATTGCAGGGCAACACCTTGCTCGCCAGGGTAGGGCTGATAGGTGGTAAGGTAGGTTTGCCAGCGCTCATTGCGCGCCAATACATACAACCAGGCTGCGCGTAAGCGCACGGTGATGGGCGAGTCACTATAGCGTTCCAGGAAATCTTGGATTTCCTTGTCGGGGACGTTGGCGAGACGCGTGCGTAAATAATCGTATTGCAGGTAGCCAACCAGGGGGTAATCCTGGAGCTGGCCGACAAAATTTTTGAAGCTTGCCAGATTATTTGCATCCAGGGCCTTTTTCGCTTCCCAGAACGATAAACGTTCCTGGTAAAAGTCACTTTGGTGCGTATCAGTGATATTATCTTGAGCAAGCGGCGCGCCGCTTACCAAAATGCAAATTAAGCTTATCAATAAGCAACGAGACAGTTTCATAACGCTAAAATATGCAACCTCATAATATTTATCACAATCGTTGTGAAGGATAACCAAGTTGCGATCTGACAATAACGTGGTTAAGGGCGCCTCTAAAAATGCGTCTTTTGCCTTTATGCGGTGTTGGAAAGCTGCTCGAAATGCTCATGTACTGGCGTGTACACTCCGCTTTCTCGTAGCATTCCGCCTGGCCTAAAGACAAAATCCACTATTTTTAGTGTCGCCCCTGATTACTTTTACAGTTCATTATATGGCATTTACATCGATTAATCCCGCTAACGGCAGACTGCTCCGGCGCATCGAAGAGTGGGATGCTAAGCGTTTGGAGATGACACTGCAACAGGCGGCCAGTGCCGCACCCGTTTGGTCGTCTGCCTCAATATCTGAACGCAGCCGATTGTTTGCCAAACTCGCGGGGCTGCTGCGCCAACGCCAGGATGAATTGGCCCGCCTGATCACCGAGGAAATGGGTAAGCTCATCAAAGAAGCACGGGCCGAGATCGAAAAGTGCGCGCTGGCCTGCGATCATTATGCCGAGCACGGCGCGGCATTCCTGGCGGATGAGATAATCCCCTCCGATGCCGGTAAGAGCTACATCAATTATCAGCCGCTAGGTACTGTCTTAGCGATCATGCCGTGGAATTTTCCGTTTTGGCAGGCGTTTCGCTGCGCCATCCCCGCCCTGCTGGCCGGCAATACCGTGCTGCTCAAGCTGGCGTCCAATGTGATGCAATGTGCGCTGGCCATTGAACAGTTATTCCGCGAGGCAGGTTTTCCGCCTGACGTGTTCGTTACCCTGTTAATCGGCAGCGAACAAACGCAAAGGCTGATTGCCGATCCGCGCGTGCAGGCCGTGTCTTTGACAGGCAGTGTGGAGGCCGGGCGGCAGGTTGCGGCGAGCGCGGGCCAACACTTAAAAAAAACCGTATTGGAATTGGGTGGCTCGGATGCCTTTATCGTGCTGGACGATGCCGACTTGGCCTATACCGTTGAGCAGGCGCGCATCGCGCGTTTTCAAAATGCCGGGCAGAGTTGCATCGCCGCTAAGCGTTTCATCGTGCTCGATAGCATTGCCGATGAATTCGTCGAGCGCTTTAAGTGGGAGATTGAGCAGAAGCTACTAGCCGGCGATCCGCTGCATGAGGCCACTACCCTCGCCCCGCTAGCCCGTGCCGACCTGCGTGACAGCCTGCACCGGCAAGTCACCGACAGCATCGCACAAGGCGCGCAGCCAATTACAGGTTGTGTGCCATTGGAAGGCCCTGGAAATTACTACACCCCGTCGCTACTCAATCATGTCAAGCCCGGCATGCGCGCCTATCACGAGGAACTCTTCGGGCCGGTGGCGAGCATTATCCAGGTGCGCGACGAGCAGGAGGCCGTGCATGTCGCCAATGCCACGTCATTTGGTCTCGGCGGCAGCGTGTGGACGCGCGATAGCGAGCGTGGCGAGCGCCTGGCACGCAAGCTGGCCTGTGGCCTTGCCTTCGTCAACGGTATCGTAAAAAGCGACCCGCGCCTGCCGTTCGGCGGCGTCAAGGATTCCGGTTACGGGCGCGAACTTGCCTATCTGGGGATGCGTGAATTTGTAAATATACAAACGGTGTGGATTAAATAGCGCTACCCCCGCAACACTCTTTTAAATAACAAATAAAACTTGGAAATTTTAATACTCTATCTTCTGTTAGGCACCTTCGTCGGCATCGTCGCCGGCCTGTTCGGTGTTGGCGGCGGTCTTATTATTGTGCCCGCCCTGGTGTTTATCTTCAGTAGCACGCAGCTAAATGGCCCGGCGATCCCGGCAAACCTGGTGATGCACATCGCCATCGGCACCTCGCTGGCGACCATTATGATCACCTCGCTGTCGTCCATGCGCGCCCACCACCGGCACGGCGGTGTGTTATGGCCCGTGGTGGTGCAACTCACGCCCGGTATCATAGTGGGCACATTGATTGGCGCCGCTGTGGTCAATAATTTACCTAATCACACCTTGCGCATTTTCTTCGGTATATTTGAATTAGTGGTGGCCGTGCAGATGGGGTTCGGCTTAAAGGCCTCACCGCATAGGCAATTGCCGGGTTGGTTTGGTGCCAGCGCTATGGCTGTTATTATCGGGGCGGTGTCGGCGGTGGTAGGCATAGGCGGCGGCACGCTGACCGTGCCATTTTTAACGTGGTGCAATGTGAATATCCGCCAAGCGGTTGCTACCTCGGCGGCCTGCGGTCTGCCGATTGCGATGGCAGGGACGATAGGCTTTATGCTCACCGGCTGGGGCAAGACCGAACTGCCTGCCTGGAGCAGCGGATACATCTACTGGCCGGCCTTTGCCGGCATCGCCTTGGCCAGCGTGCTGTTTGCGCCCTTGGGTGCAAAGCTCGCACATACCCTGCCCACGGCCACACTGAAAAGATATTTTGCGATATTTCTGGCGCTACTCGGCTTGCGCATGCTGCTTATAGGATAATGTCAAGAAGCCTCTAATAAGGATTAGCACATGAATAAAATGACCTTGGTTATCGGTAATAAAAACTATTCCTCCTGGTCGCTGCGCCCGTGGCTGGTGTTGAAGCAATCCGACATCGACTTTACCGAAATAAGGTTGTCATTAAGCGATCCCCTTTGGCCTGACGAAATAAAAAAATATTCCCCCTCCAGATTGGTGCCGGTATTAATCAATGGTGAATTAGGGGTATGGGATTCGCTGGCGATTTGCGAATATATTGCCGAACTGTTTCCCGCAGCGCAGCTATGGCCAGTTGATGTTGAGGCGCGAGCCGTGGCTCGCTCGGTGAGCGCCGAGATGCACTCCGGTTTTACCAACCTCCGTAAACACATGAACATGAACTGCCGCGGCTATTTTCCGGGCAAGGGCATGACGCCCGAGGTGCAGGGGGATATCAACCGTATTGTGGAGATTTGGAACTATTGCCGTGCCCGCTTTGCTCAAGACGGCGAATTTCTGTTTGGCAAATTCAGCATTGCCGACGCCATGTACGCCCCTGTTACATTTCGCTTTGCCACCTATGCCGTTGCCCTGGGGCCGGAAGCGCAAGCGTATGTACAGACTATCCAGCGCCTCCCGGCAATCCAAGAGTGGCTGGAGTCCGCCAAGTCGGAAACCGAAGTGATAGCAGAATATGAGCAGTATAAAAGCAGGGCTTGAATAACACCCTATAGAGCCTCTCACAAATAAACTGTCACTCTGAGGACGAACGTCCGAAGAGTCTGTGGTTGCCTTATGGTGAGACTTTGCTACCCTGCAACTTATCTGACAGGATGTTGGAAAAGTCCGTCCAGGACTTTTCCAACCACGCAAAGCAAAAAGAGTGTTTTTTGCTTTGCTTCATTTTTCAAACACCCAAGTGTTTGAAAAATGGCGGCACCTCCGTGTGCCGCACCGCAGGGTGTTGAAAAACAGAGTTTTTCAACACCCTGCTAACCTTTATGCGGAGGCTGATTTTACCCTGGCCTTCTTCTTTTTCTCGGGGGACTCAGCGGGTAGAGTCGTAGCGTTTGCCGGCGGTGTATTGCGCGGGCAATCCGGCATAGTCTTACCATCTTGCGTATTCCAGCGTTTTGCAATGGTGTCGATGGCGTCGAGCACGCTCTCCAGTTCACCGCCACGCTCCGTTAGGCCATACGTCACCTGCGGTGGGATAGTCGGCTCGTAATTCCGGTAGACCACCCCGGCGTCTTCCAACACCCGCAAGCGTTCCGCCAACACCTTGGCCGATATACCGGCCACGCGCCGCTTCAGGTCACCGAAGCGCGTTGGCCCGTTATTGCGCAACACCCACAAGATATAAGATGTCCACGGGCCCATTAACAGCCGTAGTAGTGCATCCATAGGGCAGCCCATCGGGCTGGGGGGTAGAGTCATAGCAGTATCTCCTTGGTTCATTAATAACTATAAAGTACCTACTTTACAAACGCAACCAGTTACCTTAAGTTACTTAAACGCTATTTTCTTGGAATCATCTGACCTTTAACAGCCAAAGAGGAGCACAGCTATGACTAATCAAAGTAAAACCCCGGTTCCCCGCATTAGCCGTGATGAGATCAAGACAAAATTAGATCGTGGCGACAAATTTGTGCTGGTCGAAGCCCTACCCGAGCAGTATTACCGCAAGGCCCATCTGCCCGGTGCTATTAATTTGCCGCACGACCAAATAGGTGAGTTGGCGCCGCGCCTGCTGCCCGACAAGTCGCAAGAGATTGTGGTGTATTGTGCCAATACGACGTGCCAAAGCTCCACCATTGCCGCGCATCATCTCGCAGAACTCGGCTATACCAATGTAAAGAGATACGTGGAAGGCAAGCAGGACTGGCTAGATGCGGGTCTGCCCGTGGAAGGGGTCAGAGAGACCCCCGCGGCGGCAGGTTGAAGGCAACTGTTGGAACCAGCTATTGCTGAGTGCGGCGGTGATAGTGCGCCGCCGCCTTCATGCGATTGCCGCACACCGCCATGCTGCACCAGCGACGCGCATGATTTTTGGTGGTGTCATAAAAGAATAATATGCAGTGGGGATTGTTGCACTTCTTGACCAGCGCCAAATCGCCGTTACAAAGCAAATCGCTTGCCACCTCGGCGATGGGTACAATCAGTTGCATCGCCTCTGCACGATCGGCATGTGAGTGCTTCTCAAACGTTCCGCGCTTGCGCACCACCTGGGCGTAAGCCGCGCCATGACGTAATACTTCATTGATTACATCGAGGCTGGACTGCGGCACCGGCTTGTGCGCCACGATGTGCTCCGCCATGGAGCGTAAAGCGTCCCGCAAAACGCGCGCCCGCTCATGGACGCGCCTGCCTTCCGCGCTGTTCCCCCATTGCTTCAGCGCTGCCTTAGCCTGTGCAGCGTCCAACACACCCGCCTGTGTAAGCCAATTCACCAGTGCGGCGTAGTCTTCGAGCATATCGACGGGCGTACCATCGCGCATGCGTTGTGTGTTAACCAACTCCAGCGCCAGATTTTCTGCAATGAAAACAAAGTCTTGTTTGGTCATCGTAGTAGGGGTCAATACTAACCATCAAAATACATGTTGACAGGTTATATTCTGTTATGTTCGACTATCTAAACACTATTTAGAAGGTTATACAAATTTTAATCTCATCAAACCCAAGAGGAAAACACTATGCATGCTCATAATACCTTAGAAACCGGCCACGTAGGTCTCAACGTCAGCGATATTCAACGCTCCAAGCAATTTTATCAAGAGGTGTTTGGCTTTCAGTTATTGAAGGAATCGCTGCAAGCCGGGCGCGAGTGGGCATTCCTGAGCAACGGCGACAAACTGCCCATCACGCTCTGGCAGCAGAGTAAGGGCCATTTCGAGAAGGGTCAACCGGGTTTGCACCATTTGTCATTTCAAGTGCCGGACATGGATACGGTGAAGACGTTTGAAAAAAAGCTGAAGGCCCTCAAGGTGGCCTTCCACTACGACGGCGTGGTACCGCATGCGGAAGGCGCGCAATCGGGCGGCATCTTTTTCGAGGACCCGGACGGCATACGCTTGGAGATTTATGCACCAAGCGG
>DATECT010000175.1:0-7035 GCA_035286765.1 Gammaproteobacteria bacterium | reverse complement strand
CTCTAGTGCAGCCAGCCGTTGCGCCTCGGCACCCCTAAGCTGCGGATCGCTTTGCAGGGCCAGCCGGTAAATTTCCACCAAATCTTGCGCCTGGACGTTGCCGATTGCAGCAAGTAGCAATGCAGCTAAAATAGGCAATGTTGTTCTATGCATCATGGTTGTTATCCTTGGTTAGGATTCGAAGCAGTTACTAAATCAGTAGGGACGGTTTCTGCCGAATATGGTACACGTTCACGCTTGTGCGATACTAGTGTGTAGACGCTGGGGATGACAAACAAGGTAAAGAACGTGCCGAGCAGCAGGCCGCCCACGATCACCCAGCCGATCTGCTGACGGCTTTCGGCGCCCGCGCCGGTGGCCAGTGCCAGGGGCAATGCGCCGAGCACCATAGCGGCGGTGGTCATTAAAATCGGGCGCAGACGCAAGCTGGCCGCTTCAATCACCGCGGTGCGCACATCGTTGCCGCGCGCCTGCAGTTGATTGGAAAATTCCACGATTAAAATACCGTGTTTGGTGATCAGTCCCACCAACATCACCATGCCGATTTGGCTATACACATTAAGCGTGCCCCCGGTAAGTTTGAGCGATAATAATGCGCCGGTAATCGCGAGCGGCACGGTGAGCATGATCACGAAGGGGTCGATAAAGCTCTCGAATTGCCCGGACAGCACCAGATAGATAAAGGCCAAGGCTAACACAAAGGCGAGGTAAAGCGTGGCGCCGGATTCTTTGAATTCACGCGACTGGCCATCCAGGGCAACCTGTGCATTACTACTCAGTACTTGCTTGGCCGTCTGCTCCATAAAATCAAGTGCCTCGCCCAATGAGTAACCGGGCGCCAAGTTGGCCGAGATCGTAGCCGAGCGTAGGCGTTGGAAATGATTCAGCTCTTTTGGGGCCACCGTTTCACTAATACGCACGAGATTGGCCAGCTGAACTAGCTGGTCGTCATTGCCGCGCACGAATATGGAAGAGAGATCGCCGGGTTCGGTACGCTCTTGGTCGCGCAGTTTGACGATGACATCGTACTGCTCACCCTCGCGCTTGAAACGCGTCAATTGCTTGCCGCCCATGAGGGTTTCCAAGGTGCGTCCGACATTATCCACGGCAACACCCACGTTGGCGGCCTTATCGCGATCCAGCACTACCTTCAGTTGCGGTTTATTCAATTTTAAATCACTGTCGGCATTGACCAGGCCGGGAAACTTGGACAGCTTGGCAAGCATGGCGTCCACCATGGTCTGTAGCTCGGCATAACTATTGGCCTGGATAACGAATTGTACGGGCGGGTTACGGAAGCTCTGGCCGAGCGACGGCGGGCTCACCGCGAAGGCCAGTACGCCCGGCAAGGAAAACATCTTGGGGCTGAGCTCGCCGGCGATGGCTTGGGTAGAACGCTCGCGCTGTTCCCACGGTCTCATGTTCACGAAGGAGATGGCCGAGGTGACGGGGTTGGGCCGTTCCAAGCCGGGGGCGATCACCATGAAGTAACTGGTGATCTCCGGCACCTGCGCGTAAAAACCCTCAATCTGCCGCGCGTAGTGGTCGGTATAATTCATGGTTGCCCCTTCGGGCGCCACCAAAATGCCGATCAAGATGCCGCGGTCTTCCAGCGGCGCGAGTTCCGACTTGAGACTGGTAAATAGAAAATAGCTGCTCATGGCCACCAACCCGCCGATCAGCACCATGATCCAGCGTAATTTGAGCGCATGGCCCAGCAGTCCCCGGTAACCATTGTTCAGGGCCAGGAAACCGCGCTCGCTGAGCCGGTAAATCCAGGAGTGGTTAGGGGTGTGACGCAGTATCTTGGAGCACATCATCGGCGTCAGCGTCAGTGCGACAAAGCCGGAAACCAGCACGGCGGCGGCCACCGTGAGCGCAAATTCGGTGAACAGCCGCCCGGTATTGCCGGTCATAAATGCCAGGGGCACAAACACCGCAGCCAGCGTGAGCGTCATCGCCACTACCGCGAAGGCAATTTCCTTACTGCCCTCCAGCGCCGCCTGTAAGGCCCCCATGCCGTGTTCAATACGGCGTTGAATATTTTCCAACATGACAATAGCGTCATCCACCACCAAACCGATCGCCAGCACCAATCCCAACAGGGTGAGGATATTGATGGAGAAGCCCATGCTGTAGATGAAGATGAATGCCCCGATCAGTGACACCGGAATGGTAACGAAGGGGATGAGCGTGGCGCGCAGTGTGCGCAGGAACAAAAAGATCACCGCGACCACCAGCACCAGCGCCTCGCCCATGGCGGTGATCACGGCCTGGATGGATCGCTCAATAAACACCGATTGATCGAAGGCGACCTTCAATTGCATGCCTTCCGGTAGGGCGGCGGAGATCTTCGGCAACTCCGCCTTAACGGCCTGTGCTACCGAGAGGGTATTGGCCGTGGATTGTTTTACGACGCCCAGGCCCACTGCCGGATTACCGTTGACGCGCACCGCATTACGCTCGTCAGCCGCATCGATCTCAGCGTTGCCGACATCGGAGAGGCGCACTGGATAGCCGTTCACTTCGCGGATAATGAGTTGGTTAAATTGCTCCGGCGTGCGCAGATCAGTTTCGGTGAGCACGGTGAACTCGCGGTTCTTGCTCTCAATGCGCCCGGAAGGGATTTCCACATTCTGATTAGTCAGCGCATCTTCCAGATCTTGTACCGTGAGTTGATAGGCGGCGAGCCGGTCGCGGTCCAGCCAGATGCGCATTGCATAACGGCGTTCACCGCCGATAATAACGCTGGCCACACCGGGCAGCGATTGCAGCCTATCCTGGATCACGCGGTCGGCGTAATCGGTGATTTCTAACTGGTTATGCCGTTCGCTGGAAAAGGCCAGCCAGACGATCGCCTGGGCATCGGCCTCCACCTTGGCGATCACCGGTTCATCGACTTCATCGGGCAGCCTGCCGCGCACGCGCGAGACACGGTCGCGCACGTCGCTGGCGGCGGCGTCGGGATCGCGGTTCTGCACGAATTCCACAGTGATTTGGCTGACCTCTTCGCGGCTCGCCGATTTAATGGTTTTAATACCCTCGATGCCGGCCAAGGAATCTTCCAGCGGACGCGTGACCTGGCTCTCGATAATATCCGGGCTGGCCCCGGTATAGACGGTGCGCACCGATACCACCGGCGCATCGATATTCGGATACTCGCGCACCGACAGGCGTTGAAAGGAAATAATGCCGATCAGCACCAGCATTAAACTCATCACCGTGGCCAGCACGGGGCGGCGAATCGAAAGATCGGAAAGTTTCATATTACTGTCCGGCTGCTGCCTGAGTTTTTGTTTCGGGTTGTACTAAGGGTTGTATCGGCATGCCATCTTGCAGCTTCATTTGCCCGCCGATCACGACGCTATCATGGGTCGCTAAGCCTTCTAAAATCTCCACCTTGCCGGCGCGGCGTTGCCCGATTTTCACATTAGTCTGCACAGCCTTGCCGTCCACAATCCGGTAAACAGATTGGGTATTACCTTTTGGCACTAATGCCTGCTCGGGGATGAGCAGCGCGTTGTCGCGCTGCGCCAGCACCAGACTTACGCGTGCGAACATGCCGGGTCGCAGCAGCCCATCGGGGTTGGGGATAAGTCCGCGCAGCAGCAGGGTGCGGGTCTTTTCATCCACGCGCGGGTCAATGGCATACACCTTGCCGCTGAAACGCCGGTTAGGGTATGCATCTACTTGGAGATTGACCTGTTGCCCCGCTTTAATATCCGCGAGATACGTCTCAGGCACGCGGAAATCCAATTTCAAGGTGCTGATATCTTCCAGATTGACGATATCCTGGCCAGGCTGTACGTAATCGCCGGGGCTCACCTGACGTAAACCTAATACTCCGGCGAACGGCGCCTTAAGCTGAGTCTTGGCGAGGCGCGCCTCTTGCAGAGACTGGTTGGCGCGCGATTGGGTGAGTTTGGCCTGGGCCTCGTCATAGCTTTGCTGGCTGAGCAGTTTTTTTCCGACCAAATCCTTGGCGCGCTGGTAGTTCAATTGATTGAGCTTCACGCTGGAGGCGCTCTCCGCCAACTGTGCGCGAAACTCGCTGGCGTCGAGGCTGAGCAGGTCAGCACCCTGCGCGACAAGTTGACCTTCGGAGAAATGAATGGCATCAACACGCCCGGCGATCTCGGAACGGATCACCACCGATTCATTGGCGCGCAACGAGCCGACGGCGCTGATGTCCAATGTTACTGTGCCCGGCTCCACCTTGGCCACCTCCACCGGCATCGGGCCGCCGGGTTTCCCGCCGGAACCCGCTGCACCGCCGGCTTTTTTCCCTGTAGGCGGCTCAGCCGCTGCGGCAACGCTATTCAACAGGCCGAGTGCTAACGTGATGAAAATGATCTTAAGAAGCTTATGCATAGTCTTTGTACCTGCTTGTTGTCTGTCTGCCATCCATGTTGTGTATAAGCGAAATTAACTGCGGGAATTACTCGAAGCATCGCCGTGGCGCACGATAATGCCGTCGAGGATGATCTCGACCATCATTTGGCTGTAGCGGACAGGGTCGTCCGCGAAGTCTACATCGGGAAAGTGGCGGAACAGTTCGCGGTTCTGAAAGAAAAACACATTCGCGCCGACCAGTAAATTAGCGATCATGGCCGGGTCGCGATCGTGGCGAAGTTCGCCGCGTGCCTGGCCGTCACGCAATATGCCAACCAGCCGGCTGAAGTTTTCACCGCAAACCTGCTCGGCCAGTTGCTTGCCGCGACAGGCACCGTCCTCGAATAGCTCGCGCTGCACCAGCCGCGCAATGTGGTGGTGTTTGTTGAGATGCGCGATATGTGCCTGGGCAAAATAGGTGAGACGCTCGGCAATGCTGCCGTTGGCGCTGACCAGCTCGTCCAATAAACGGGTTGATTCGGCACAGGCCGAGCGCAACACGGTCGCGTAGAGTTCATCCTTGGACGAGAAGTGGTGGAAAATATTGGCCTTGCTGACGTCGGCCTGCTCGGCAATCATGCTGATGGACACGGCATCGTAACCCAGCTCGGCGAACAACCGCTCGGCGGTGTCGAGTATACGCTGGGAGGCTTCAGCTGTGCTTGGGGAGACTAACAGCGGGGCAGGGCTAATAGTGGTTTTGGAGGACATGGTATAGCCACACTAAATTTTAGGGTAGTTATACTATATAGACCGATCGATCGGTTAGCAATGGGGGTAAGAGTTAAATGAGATTGAAGCCTAAACGGCTAATGCATGTAAACCGGGGACCGGAAGCAATGTTACGCAAACGCCACGAGTATCACGGCGTCCATCACCCTGCAGATGTTAGGACTCAACGAGTCCGGCTTCTTTTTCAAGGTCGGCTAGATTATAGATTCGAAGATCAATCGGGAAATCATACTTGTTAATGATTTCCATTGCGTGTTCTTTTAGTGCCTCATGTTTGTCCAAAGGCGCATCAGTAACCAGAGCCAGAATTAGCGAAAATTCCTGTTCCGCATACGCTTTTCCTTTGAAGAGGTTTACGAAGCCCTGAATATGATTAAGTGTCCGATTCAGCTTGCCCCTATGAAAGTTTTCGCTTTGGTAATAC
Organism: Gammaproteobacteria bacterium; assembly: GCA_035286765.1. GTDB lineage: Bacteria > Pseudomonadota > Gammaproteobacteria > SURF-13 > SURF-13 > DATECT01. Next base: position 1,487 of record DATECT010000175.1, on the reverse strand, counting down.
TTAACTTCTATTCCATAGACCTTGCCAGGAAGTATACAAAAGCCATCAAATAAGAAATTACCAAAGTCAAAGTCAGTCGAGACGTCTCGCGTAATTTCAGCCTTCAGTTCCGTCTCGAGCTTGTTTATAACAAGCTCTTCAGCTAAAACGTAGTTCGTCTTAGCATTCCTGCGTAAAATTTCACCATATCTCAATTCCTGGTCGGAAACTGGTTTCCGGCTAAATTTGGCTTCGGTGGATAATGTCTCACCGTTTATCTCCTCAGGTTCGATGCTTAACTCTTCCCGAAGTTTTTGTGCCTTTTGTTCTGGGGTCGCCTTCTGTAATGCTTTGATGAAATTTCTTTCGTCTCGGAAATCAGACGGAGCGTACAAAGCGCGACTGTTAAAATTGAGTGTTCCAAAAAACAACAACACCAACGTGAAAGGAAATGCTACAACAAACCAAACAAAAATCGTCTGTTGTTCCTGTGGAAGAAATGGCAGTACCATCGTTCCACTAATTTCCGCAATTGCCGCAAATATGGCGATTATGGTAAGTGGATTTTTAATGGTACCTACTTTTTCGATCATATATCTCTCGCGGAAGCCTAACGCACATTAAACGCGATCAGGCCAATCAAATACCGGGTGAGTTTGCTCAGTTTGGATTCAATATTTGGCTAAGCTAGGATCCACATCGTTTGTCCAGGCATCGATGCCGCCGGTTAAATTGGCAATATTGGTAAAACCGGCCCGCTCCAGGTAATCCGCCACTCGCTGGCTACGTCCGCCGTGGTGGCAGATTACTATGATCTCCCGGTCGGCATCCAGGCTATCCAATGCGCTGTCGATTTGCCCCATCGGGACGAGCCGCGAGCCTTGAATATGACACAGCTCATACTCCCACGGTTCCCGAACGTCCAATAGCAACGGGGCAGGCTCAGCCGTGTCGAGGTGGGCTTTAAGCTCTTTGGCGGTATAGTCATGCATGGTGTCGTCGCTATAAGACAAAAGCAGGGGGTTGGGGTGCGTTCAGCAGGGCCGACACCTCGGTTTCAAATAGGCTCTCCGTTATCCATTCATCTTGACTGCGCCGGGTGATGAGCCAGGCCCCCATGGCCGGTGCTGTGCCGGTAATGACAAATAAGCGCCCGCCGACTTTTAGATTGTCTTGGAATTCGCCCGAGTAGACGGGCAGCGAGCCGGTAACGGCGATCACATCATAGGGGCCGTGCGCGTCCCAACCCTGCGCGGCATCGCCGGTTTCCAGGGTGAAATTGGATAGCCCGTGGGAACTAAGCCTCTGTTGGGCCGCCGCCGCAAATTCGGGAAAGATGTCCACGCTGTAGACCTGTTTGCCTAGACTGGCCAGCAGGGCGGTGAGAAAGCCGCTACCTGTGCCTACCTCTAGGATAAGGTCGTCCGGCTTGATTTCAAGCGCCTGCACCAGGCGTGCCTCCAGCTTGGGTTGCATCATCACTTGGCCGTGGCCGAGCGGGATGTTGA
>DATECT010000174.1:0-3154 GCA_035286765.1 Gammaproteobacteria bacterium | reverse complement strand
ACCGCAGATCGAGGTCGGTTTCGATATCGACGCCAACGGCATTCTGAACGTGTCGGCCAAGAACAAGGCCACCGGCAAGAGCCAATCCATTGTCATCAAGGCCTCCAGCGGACTCTCCGAGGACGAGGTGCAGCGCATGGTAAAGGATGCCGAGGCCCACGCCGAGGAAGACCGCAAGTTCCATGCCCTGGTAGCGGCGCGCAACTATGCCGACAATTTAATCCACGCCACGACCAAATCCATGACCGAGTTGGGCGAGAAGGTCGAGCCCGAGGAGAAGAGCCGCATCGAGACGGCCATCCAATCCTTGCAAGAGGCCATGAAGACCGACGATGCCGAGGCGATTGAGGCGAAGACCAAGGATTTGAGCGAGGCCTCCGGCAAACTGGCGGAACGCGTCTATGCCCAGAAGGAGGAGACCGCCCACGCCGGTGCAGGCGCCGACGCCGGTGGCGGGACAGAGCAGAAAGAGCCCGGTGAGGTGGTCGATGCCGAGTTTGAAGAAGTGAAGGAAAATAAAAAATAGCAGGGCCGAATTCATTCGGCTGTAGGGTCGAATTCATTCGGCTGGTAGTTTAAGATATTGTTGTACACAGGCGCGGGAGCAAACCTGCGCCTGTCATTTAAGCCCGGGGAAAAGTTTAAGCGGATGTCAAAACGAGATTATTACGAAGTCCTCGGCGTAGGACACACTGCCAGCGAAGACGAGATTAAAAAGGCCTATCGTCGTTTGGCCATGAAGCACCACCCCGATCGCAATCCTGATAATACGCAGTCGGAGGAGCACTTCAAAGAGGCCAAGGAGGCCTACGAGGTGCTGAGCGACACGCGCAAGCGTGCCGCTTACGATCAATTCGGCCATGCCGGGGTAGACCCGGGCGCAGCGGGTGGCGGTGCCGGATTTTCGCGTGGCGGCAATTTCAGTGACATCTTCGGCGATGTATTCAGCGACATCTTCGGCGGGCGCGGCGGCGGCGAGCGCGTGTATGCCGGCGCCGATTTGCGCTACAACCTCGACCTCAACCTGGAAGAGGCCGTGCAAGGCACCACGGTCAGCATCCGCATCCCCACCCGGGTCACCTGCAAGGTGTGCAGCGGCAGCGGCGCCAAACCCGGCAGCAGTTTAAACACCTGCCCCACCTGCCACGGTCACGGCCAAGTGCGTATGCAGCAGGGCTTTTTCTCCATTCAGCAGACCTGCCCGCGCTGCCACGGCAAGGGCAAGCTGATTGCCGAACCCTGCACCAACTGCCAAGGCCAGGGCCGCGTGCAGGAGCATAAGACCTTATCGGTAAAGGTCCCGGCGGGGGTCGATACGGGTGACCGCATCCGCCTGTCAGGCGAGGGCGAGGCCAGCGATAGCGGCGGGCCGCCGGGCGATCTCTATGTGCAGGTCAACGTGCGTGAGCACGCGATTTTTACTCGCGAGGATAATAACCTGTTTTGCGAGGTGCCGATCAGCTTCATCACGGCGGCACTGGGCGGCGAATTGGATGTGCCTACCCTGGATGGGCGCGTTAAATTGAAGGTGCCGGCCGAAACTCAAACCGGCAAGGTGTTCAAGCTGCGCGGCAAGGGGGTGAAGTCGCTGCGTGGCGGTGCGGTAGGAGATTTGCTTTGCAAGGTGGTGGTGGAAACCCCGGTCAATCTGAACAACCGTCAGAAGGCCCTGCTCTCCGAGTTGGAGGACACCATGCTGGAAGGCGGCCAGAAACACAGCCCGCGCGCCACCTCCTGGCTGGATGGCGTGAAGAAGTTTTTTGAAAATATTCAGATGTAAAACAGTAACAAGTTACAAGGTGAGGCGCGAATGCCCTCGCGCCGAACGGGCTTACAGGGGTGCGGCGATGACATCGCTGCACGGGCAAACCAGGGAGGGGTTGCCCTGGCTTGCCAGCGTAGCAGGGACGGCGTAGCGCCAGCAAGTAAACCCCGTGTTTCAAGCGGAGCAGGAAGCGTAGCGGGAAACCCGCACTGCGCTATCCGTAATCTTTAACAGGTTTTATGCTGCGCTATCCCTGCTCCGCATAAAATACGGCCCCGCTCCCGGCGGGGCGTTCGGCGGCGGGACAGCGCCGCCTCACCTTGTCACTTAATTCAGGGGGCTTCATGATACGCATCGCAATCACCGGAGCAACCGGCCGCATGGGCTGTAGCTTGGTCCAGGCTTGCCAGCAGACACCCGACTTTGAGCTGTCTGTCGCCACCGCGCGTGCGCCCAGCGCCGCCATCGGCAGCGATGCCGGGCAACTGGCCGGGGTCGGCCCGCTGGGTGTCACGGTGATTGGTAGCTTGGAAGGGCTGACCGGCGATTTCGACGTACTGATCGACTTTACCCGCCCCGAGGCCACTATGGAGCATGTCGCCATTTGCCGTCAGGCCGGTAAGCCGATGGTAATTGGCACCACCGGCTTTAGCGCGGACGAGCGCCGGCACATCGAGGCCGCCTCCGCGAGCATCCCCATTGTGCTGGCCCCCAATATGAGTGTCGGCGTGAACGTGGCCTACAAATTAGTGGAACTGGCCGCGCGGGTGCTGGGCAACGACGCCGATATCGAGATCATCGAGGCCCACCACCGCAACAAACTCGACGCACCCTCGGGCACAGCCCTGCAATTCGGCGAGCTTATTGCCAAAACCCTGGGGCGTGATCTGCAAAAGTGCGCCGTATACGGACGCGCGCCCGGCGCGGGCGTGAAACGCGACCACAACACCATCGGCTTTGAGACCATCCGCGCCGGTGATATCGTCGGCGACCACACCATCATGTTCGCCGGCACCGGCGAGCGCCTGGAGATCACCCACAAGGCCTCCAGCCGCCTGAACTTCGCCCTGGGCGCGTTGCGCGCAGCAGGCTGGCTGACCCAGCATAAAAAGGGTTTGTTCGATATGCAGGACGTGCTGGGTCTGAAATAGTTATCACCCTGCTGACACAGCCCCATAGTCAAGCGAAATTTATTAATTAATTTAGCGATCTAACCGGCCAACCTCACTTAACGCATAGACACTCAGGGAGCGAGTAAAGTAAAATTCCACATCACCCAGGCTTAGCCTAAATCTGTAACCGCGAGCGGGAAGGCTGTCTACGACACCTTCCCGCTTTGCACATCTGGAATATGGAGGTATGTTTTGAGGCACCCGGCCTTGTTAGCCC
>DATECT010000173.1:0-6103 GCA_035286765.1 Gammaproteobacteria bacterium | reverse complement strand
GTACTGGGCGGGCGCGCCATGGAGATCGTCCACCACGAGGAAGACCTGCGCCGTTATATGCGCGAGGCCGTGCAAGTGTCGAACGATTCGCCCGTGTTGTTAGACCGCTTCCTCAACGATGCCACCGAGATCGATGTGGATGCCATCTGTGACGGTAAAGAGGTGTTAATCGGCGGTATCATGGAACACATTGAGCAGGCCGGTATCCACTCCGGCGATTCGGCGTGCTCATTGCCGCCCTACAGCTTGGCGCCCGAGATGCAGCAGCAACTACGCGAACAAGTTAAACTCATGGCACACGAGCTTAATGTAGTGGGCCTGATGAATACCCAATTCGCCATTCAAGGGACACAGGCCTATGTGCTGGAGGTCAATCCGCGCGCCTCGCGTACCGTGCCGTTTGTCTCCAAAGCTACCGGACGGGCCTTGGCCAAGATAGCGGCACGCTGTATGATTGGTAAGAGTCTGGCCGAGCAAGGTGCTACCGAAGAAATTATCCCGGGTTATTTTTCCGTAAAAGAAGCGGTCTTTCCCTTTATCAAATTTCCGGGAGTGGATACCTTGCTGGGCCCCGAGATGAAATCGACCGGCGAAGTGATGGGGGTAGGCAGAAGCTTCGGTGAGGCCTTTGCGAAATCGCAACAAGCGGCGGGCGCCAGTCTGCCGGATGGCGGGCGGGTATTTATCAGCGTGCGTGATACCGACAAATCCTCGGTAGCGGAGGTGGCCCGTTCACTCATCGCCTGCGGCTTTGAGGTCTACGCGACCACCGGCACGGCACGCATGCTTGCGGCAGCCAATCTGCCATATGCCCGCGTGAATAAGGTCGCTGAAGGCCGCCCGCATATTGTGGACATGATTAAAAACGATGAAATTAACCTCATCGTAAATACCGTGGAGGGCAGGCAGGCGATCAAGGATTCTTACGAGATTCGCCGCGCTGCCTTGCAGCATAAGGTAAGCTACACGACGACATTGGCCGGGGCCAAGGCGATTTGCCTGGCGCTGAAAGAATTGGAGGCCTGTGATGTCAATCGTCTACAGGATTTGCATAAGGAGTTAAGAGCATGAGTAAAGTGCCTATTACGGTTAGAGGCGCGGAGAAGCTCCGTGCCGAATTACAGGAACTCAAGTCCGTTGCACGCCCGCGCGTGATCGCCGCCATTTCGGAGGCGCGCGGCCACGGCGATTTGAAAGAAAACGCCGAATACCATGCCGCCAAGGAACAGCAGAGCTTTATCGAAGGGCGCATTGCCGAGATCGAGGGCAAACTTTCTAATGCACAGATCATTGATGTGCACACGGTTAATGCCAACGGCAAAGTGGTATTTGGTGCTACGGTCGACATTGTTAAGGAAGACAGTGGTGAACAAGTGACCTATCAAATCGTCGGCGATGACGAGGCCGATATCAAGACCGGCATGATCTCGATCAGCTCCCCGATCGCGCGCGCACTTATCGGCAAGGAGGTCGGCGATATCGCCAGCGTGCAGGCGCCCGGCGGCATTGTGGAATATGAAATTGTCGCCATCCGCTACATCTAAAGTCATTATCGCAGCCGAGCGTATTTTGCTGGTGCTGTGGGTGGGCGGCTTATGGATCGTTGGCTACATGGTGGCGCCGATGCTGTTCCACATCCTGGAAGACCGGCGCCTGGCTGGTGAGATTGCCGGCCGATTGTTTAGCGTGATGAATTACATCGGTTTGGCGTGTGGTACGGCATTGTTATTGTCGGTGTTATATCAAGCCGGACAGCAGTGGCGGCGCAGTTGGCGCGCCGGCGCATTATTAGCGATGTTGATTTTAATCAGCATAGGCCAATTTGGCTTGCAGCCGATGATGCAGGCGCTCAAAATAGCTGTGCCCGGAGGTTTTGTGCAAGGGAGTGCCGAGGCGGCGCGCTTTGGTATGTTGCACGGGGTCTCTTCCATGCTCTTTCTTATCACCAGTTTACTAGGCTTGGTATTGGTGGTATGCGGGTTTAACAGAGTGGAAAAGGCAGCGGCGAGTAGCGAGTGACGAGAAAAGGATGATGTGTTTCTTCTCGCCACTAGCCACTAGCCACTAGCCACTAGCCACTCGCTACTTTATTGATCCATGTCCCGCACTAAAAGCAGCAGTCGCTGGCTCAAAGAACACTTCGATGACCCCTACGTAAAGCGGGCCCAGCAAGAGGGTTACCGCGCACGCGCGGTATACAAATTGCTGGAGATTAACGACCAAGATCACATCTTACGCCCCGGCATGAGCGTGGTGGACCTGGGCGCCGCGCCCGGTGGCTGGTCGCAGGTGGCGGCCCGGATCGTGGGCGAGAAAGGCCGGGTGATCGCCCTCGATATTTTGCCCATGGAGCCAATCAATAGGGTAGAGGTCTTGCAGGGCGATTTCACCGAACAAGCCGTGCTCGATAGCTTGTTAAATACCCTGGCGGGCGCTAAGGTAGACCTTGTAATGTCGGATATGGCCCCCAATATCAGTGGTATGCGCTCCGTAGATCAGCCGCGCGCCATGTATCTCGCCGAATTGGCGCTGGATTTGGCGCGCAAGGTGCTGGCGCCAGGCGGAGATTTATTAATTAAGGTATTTCAGGGTGGCGGTTTTGACGAGTTATATAAGGAGCTAAGGCTGTCCTTCAAACAAGTCATCGTGCGTAAACCCAAGGCCTCCCGCCCGCGTACCCGCGAGGTATATTTATTAGCCCGTGGGTTTCAGGAAGGCGACTAAATTCGCTCCGTCTCATATATGAGCGAAGGGTATGCAACTATACCGGCCCAGTTGGCGTCTAACATTAGACTTACTCTAGGATTATGGTAAGCTACATTTACTACAGCTGTAGAGGATAGGGTATTGAACGATATTGCTAAGAATTTGATTTTATGGGTCATTATCGCCATCGTACTGATGTCGGTATTCAATAATTTTGGCCCCCGCCAGGCCGCCACGCAGCAGTTGGAATACTCGCAATTCATCGCCGATGTGAAGGAAGGCCGCGTGCAGAAGGTCAGCATCGAAGACCGCACCATTCACGGCGTGATGCAGAACGGCGAGCGTTTCTCGACCTACAGCCCCGGCGACCCCGGCCTGATCGGCGACCTGCTCAATAGCGGCGTGAAGATTGATGCGCGTCCGCCCGAACAGCAGGGCCTGTTAATGCAGATGTTTATCTCCTGGTTCCCGATGATCCTGTTGATCGGCGTGTGGATCTTCTTTATGCGCCAGATGCAGGGCGGCGCGGGTGGCCGCGGCGCCATGTCGTTCGGCAAGAGCCGCGCGCGCATGCTGGGCGAAGACCAGGTCAAGATCACCTTTGCCGACGTGGCCGGCGTGGAAGAGGCCAAAGAGGAAGTGGTGGAGTTGGTTGAATTCCTGCGCGACCCAGCCAAGTTCCAAAAGCTCGGCGGCAAGATTCCGCGCGGCGTGCTCATGGTGGGCAGCCCCGGTACCGGTAAGACCCTGTTGGCCAAGGCCATTGCCGGCGAGGCCAAGGTGCCGTTCTTTACCATCTCCGGTTCGGATTTCGTGGAGATGTTTGTCGGCGTGGGCGCCTCGCGCGTGCGCGACATGTTCGAGCAGGCCAAGAAGCACGCGCCGTGCATCATCTTCATCGATGAGATCGATGCGGTCGGCCGTCATCGCGGCGCCGGTCTGGGCGGCGGACACGATGAGCGCGAGCAGACCTTGAATCAATTACTCGTCGAGATGGACGGCTTCGAGGGCAATGAGGGCGTGATCGTCATCGCCGCCACCAACCGTCCCGACGTGCTCGACCCGGCACTATTGCGACCGGGCCGCTTTGACCGCCAAGTAGTCGTGCCCTTGCCCGACGTGCGCGGGCGCGAGCAAATTCTGAAGGTGCATATGCGCAAGGTGCCTTTGGCCGATAACGTCGAGCCGAGCATCATCGCGCGCGGCACGCCCGGCTTTTCCGGCGCCGACTTGGCCAACCTGGTCAATGAGGCCGCCCTGTTCGCGGCGCGCGCCAACCACCGCGTAGTGAGCATGGAGCACTTCGAAAAGGCCAAGGACAAGATCATGATGGGCGCCGAGCGGCGCTCCATGGTGATGAGCGAAGACGAGAAAAAGCTCACCGCGTATCACGAGGCCGGACATGCCATCGTCGGCCTCAAGGTGCCGGCGCACGATCCCGTGTACAAGGTCAGCATTATCCCGCGTGGTCGCGCCTTGGGCGTAACCATGTTCCTGCCCGAGCAGGATCGCTACAGCTATAGCAAGCAGCGCCTGGAGAGCCAGATCTCCAGCATGTTCGGCGGACGCATCGCGGAAGAGCTGATCTTCGGTGCGGAGGCCGTTACCACCGGCGCGAGCAACGATATTCAGCGCATCACCGAAATCGCCCGCAATATGGTCACCAAGTGGGGCCTCTCGGAGCGCCTCGGCCCGCTGACCTATAGCGAGGACGAGGGTGAGGTGTTCCTCGGTCACTCCGTGAGCCGGCACAAGGTGGTGTCGGACGAAACGGCGCACGTCATCGACGAAGAGATACGCGCGATCGTAGATCGCAACTACCGGCGTGCCGAGCATATCTTGAAGGATAATGTGGACACGCTGCACCTCATGGCGCAGGCGCTGATCAAGTACGAGACCATTGATAGCCAACAGATCGGCGACATCATGGCCGGCAAGCCGCCGCGTCCGCCGGAGGATATCGCCGGACCCGATTCCAAGCCTACCCGCACCAGCGAGGCGACGGACAAGGACGATAAGGCCAAGGGCAAGATCGGCGGTCCGGCGGGAGAGCATTAATAAAGGCAGTAGCGAGTGGCTAGTGACGAGTAGCTAGTAAAGGTTTTTTCTCGCCACTCGCGACTAGTTACTCGCTACTTGTTTCAGAATGCCTAACCATTCAATTATCCTAGACTGTAGAGGGAAGCCGCTACCCTTAAATAATCAAGCCCGCGTCATGGGCATCCTCAATATCACCCCCGATTCGTTCTCGGACGGGGGTCATTTTTTATCCCCTAACGCAGCGCTTACCCATGCCCGCCAGATGGTGGCCGAAGGCGCCGCCATTATCGACGTGGGCGGCGAATCCACACGCCCCGGCGCGCAAGCTGTTTCTGTCGCGCAAGAACTTGATCGCGTCATCCCCGTGATCGAGGCCCTGCGGCGCGAACTCCCCCTACCTATTTCCATCGACACCAGCAAGTCCGAGGTAATGCAGGCCGCTGTTGCCGCGGGCGCCGGCATGATCAATGACGTGCGCGCACTGCGCGGCGAGGGGGCCCTGGTGATGGCCGCTCAACTCAATCGTGAGCAGAGCGTGCCGGTGTGCCTCATGCACATGCAGGGCGAGCCGGGTAATATGCAGCAGAATCCGCATTACCAGGATGTGGTGGCGGAGGTAAAAACCTTTCTGGCGGGACGCATCAAAGCCTGCGTGGAGGCCGGCATCCCGCACGATCGCCTGCTGATCGATCCCGGTTTTGGTTTTGGCAAGGCGCTGGTGCATAATCTGCGTTTATTGAAGCAACTTAATAGCTTGAGTGAGCTGGGTGTGCCGATGTTGGTGGGTTTGTCGCGCAAGCGCATGATCGGCGAGTTGCTGAATGCCACCACCATCGAGCAACGCCTTTATGGCAGTTTGGCGCTGGCCACGCTGGCCGCTTGGCAAGGCGCGGCCATTATACGGGCGCATGACGTGCGCGCCACTGTCGAGGCGCTTAAAATATGCGCCGCCGTACAACACTACGACTAAGGAATAATTGTGCAGAAAAAACGCTATTTTGGTACCGATGGGATCAGGGGTAGGGTAGGGCAAGACCCCATCAACGCCGGGTTTGTGTTGAAGCTTGGTTGGGCAGCGGGCCGGGTGCTGGTACGCGCGGGCCGGGGCAAGGTACTGATCGGCAAAGACACGCGCATCTCCGGTTATATGTTTGAATCGGCCTTGGAGGCGGGTTTGTCCGCCGCCGGTGTGGACATCCGTTTGCTAGGCCCCATGCCGACCCCGGCCATCGCCTATCTCACGCGCACCTTGCATGCCCAAGCGGGGATAGTGATCAGCGCCTCGCACAATCCGTATTACGATAACGGCATTAAATTCTTCAGTGCCGAGGGCACCAAGCTCGCCGACGAAATCGAA
>DATECT010000172.1:0-4468 GCA_035286765.1 Gammaproteobacteria bacterium | reverse complement strand
GGCGACCAGTGACGATTGGCCGGGATCGTGGCCGTCATGTTGGTCTGACCTGCAACCTTGGAGTTGTTGATGACGACGCGCGGGGCCACGTTATCCGTGGTACCGCTCACCTGGATGGCCGCACTCCGTACCACCACCGGCATCGGCGGGGCGCCGTCGACCACGACCGGGTCAAACTTCAGGGCATCGCGCAGTTGCGCCTCACCCGTGGCGCCGAGTTTGCCGATGCGGTCGCAAGCACCGTTCAACACGCAGGTCTCCAGTATGGGGCTACCACCCGGCAAGCCCTCCGGCGCCGGCGTATTAGGTCCACCGGCAGGCGTGGCGCCCAAGCTTGCCGTTGTGTCCGCGTCGTCCAAGTTGGCAAGGTTACCCAAGAATTTCTTGGCAACAATAGCCTCGAAGGATTGGTAATACACCGCCGCCGTCACCGCAATCGGGCCCACGATGGTAGAAGGCACTACCACCGAGTAATTGGCTAAGCTTGCGGTAGCACCGGGGCTAGTGGCACCCGCACCCTTCCAGGGTTGCAGACGCGTATCCACCAAGAACGAATCGTCGAAGGAATCGCCGTTGCCGTTGGTATCCGTGTAGCGCGGAATGCCGGTGGGGTTGTTACGGTCGATGACCACGTTGTTGGCATCGGTCGGTTGACCCGCGGCATTCACCTCCAGGTTCTTGGGCGTTGCATAAGGCAGATCCAAGGTCGGGCAGGTGCCGTCCAGGGTCGCTACCGCCTTAAACTGCCGCGCATAGGGATCCGGTGAACCGGCGGGTATATGCCAGTTACAGGCCGCGGGGTAGGTCGGATCCAGCATGTCCGCGTCGGTCAGATACCCTACTCCCGTGGAGCGGCGGTTGGCGTTGGCGCTGTCTTGAATCTGCAGCTCCACGTCGTCCGCAGTCGAGGCGGTGTTCTTGGTATCAAAGGCACGCACCGCGACCCAGGCCGCACGCCCTTCCGGGAAGCCGGTCGGGAAGTTGTGGCCGGCACCCTCGTTCTTGACCACGACATTCAAGGCCGCTAACGCTTCAGTCGCCGGTTTGACCACCGAGGCCGGGGCGGTAAAGGTCAGGCTCAAGGCGTTGCGCAGGCGATCCCAGGCAAAGCGCTCGTGCTGCGTGGCTATGGGGCCATTGCGGCCCACAGCGGTGTCAAAGCGCGCATAGTGCAGACGGCTGTTCTCGTCCACCGAGCTGAAGCTGGTCTCCAGCAACTCCGGATACGGTGCGACGGTACCGGAGTCGACATCCGCCCCGATCAGCTTGGTCATGTAGGCATTGGCACCCACGAAGTGGTGCGAGTAGCCGGGCACATGGCGATAGCGATCGCAGCTGGGCTCGTCCAAGGGCGCATCGGGGATGACGTTGGTGCCATTCACCGTATACAAGGTCAACGCCGTGCCAGGCTCGCCGAAGGTCTGCTGCATGTGGCAGGTCTGACAGTCGCGCTTGTAGTTCGGATCGAAGTTGGTGTTGCCCGGGCGATCCGCATACCGGCTGTTGACATATTCCGTATAGGTGCGTTCGATCGGGAAGCCACCGACCCACTTGCCGAACTGGTTCTTGATCGTGGCCGGGTTGGTCACGTCATGGCAGCCGGCGCAGAATTCGGCCCGCTCCAGCTTCTGGCTGTAGTAGGTCTCGTGCTTGCCGGGGGGCTGGGCCATTTCATAATTGTACGTACGGTTTACGCCACCACCTGAATACACATCAGTGATGTAGGGATCGACTACGGCGGTGAAGTCATTCCATGACAAATTTGCAAAACGCTCCGGCTTGGCCAGGGCGTGCGGGGAGAGCCGGAAGGCGCCGGCGCCAATGCCGTAACCCAGGTTCTTAGAGGTCGCATCAGGGGTCAGTATCAGATCCTGATGGTTGGCCGGCAGAGGATTGCCGAATTGATCCGATTGGGCGGGATCGGAACGGCTCACGCTCTTGGTGGCGGCGTAGTAATCCACACCGCTCTTGCTGTAGATGTGATACGGGGTATGGCGAGTGGCCACGTTAGCATGGCAAGATTCACAGATGATACCGCTCTTGCCGGTGATGCTGTTGACCGGACGGGTGCCGTCCAGACGTTCACCGTAGGACTCACGCCCGGTTCCCATTGCCGCCAGCGGGTCGGCCAGCGCTAGGCTGCCGGGTGTCACTGACGTCGGATCGAAGGTCGGGCTGATGGCGCCGTGTTCCACGTTTGAGGGGGCATCCGGGGCGACCGACACCGTGGCATCCACGTAGTTGGTGGGCATGTGGCAGCGTGAGCAGAAGTCATCCATCAACGAGCCGGAGCCGCTGTACGTCGCCGTGGTCGCACCCATGTTGAAGGTGGAGGTGCCATCGGCATTGGCAAACGGGTTGATCTTGCGCGCCGCCGTGCTGCAATCATAACCCGGCGTGCCGTCTTTGGCATTGCCGCCCGTTAAGGTCGGGGTAATGTCGTTACAGCCGTCGGTGGAGGTCAGGCGCGCCACTAACAGGAAGGCACCACGCCAGCCCGGATCGCGCCAGGCATTGGCCATCATCGAGCCGTTCCATTCGTCGTACAGGCCGGTGTGACAGCCGTCGCAGGAACCGGTGTCGTTAAGCCCCGTCCACAGGTTCTCAAACGGAGGATTTTGCGTCTGACCGCCGCCCGCTACGGTTTCGGAAAACTCATAGGGGGCAGGTTCAGGGATACGGTTGGATAAGAAATTCGCCTCGCCATGTCGCGCGAAGGCCGGGCTTGCCATTAAACTGGCTAGACCGGTTAGCGCGAGTAGCGTGCGATATATCAGAGTTGTTTTTCGCATAGCATAGCTCCCAGGGGTTATACAAATTAGATTTAAACGCCGCTATTTAAGATTAATTAGCTAGTACTCAGCAATAACTATAAATAACTATTTTTACACTTTTAAGGCTATAAAATAACTAATACTAGTTAGTATATAACCTGTTATTGAAGGTCATTATAGGGCATTTAGTAGTAAGAATTAGGCATTTACAAAGGCGGGAAGATTATTTGGTTATAAAAGTTAAATATCGTTTGAATTTGCACAAGATAAAGTTGAAAAATTATACTTAGTCTAATATTTTTAACAAAGAGACTCTTTAATTTTCTTAAGCTAAGTTGCTTTTAAACTAAGTCTAAGCACTGCTGCCGAGACTTGCACGCTAACCTATCATTGCCGGTTAGCTAACACGTGATGAATAATTATTCAGGATGTAAGCGCAGCGTTTGCTCTGTCTTTAGCGAGAGGATCATTTCCACGCGGTTTTTCACCCCCAGCTTGCGATAGATATGTTGTATATGCACCTTCACTGTTTCCACCGAGATGCTCAGGGTATCCGCGATTTCCTGGCTGCGCAGCCCACAGGTCAGCAGATCCATCACTTCCACCTCGCGCCGGGTTAAGGGGATCGAACTGCCTAAACCATTGCCTTTTTCAAATGTCACTTCACACGGCGTTAAAAAGGCCGAACTGACCGGTGTGCCATGCGCATAGTGTTTAATAATGCGCAACAGTTCATGATAATCCACATCTTTGAGCACGTAGCCTACCGCGCCCGCCTCAAGGCCCATGGTGATGTGCGGGTTGTCGTCGTAGACGGACAGAATAAGTATCTTGGCCTTGGGAGAACGCTCCAGGATCAGCCGCGTGGCCTGCACACCATCGACCTTCGGTAGGTCTAGGTCCATGAGGATAATCTGCGGCTTTTTTTCCAGGGCCAGCGTAAAGGCCTCCTGGCCATCGGCCGCCTCGCCAACAATCCGGATATCCGAATCCTGCCTCAACATACACGACAGGCTCTGGCGAAATAGCCTTTGGTTATCGACTAATAACACACGAATCAGCATAACTCTCTCCTGTTGCTAAGGGGCGTGTGCCGCTTTTGTGCTACTTATTTTTGCGCCCAGCATTGTTACCAATACGATATCCCTTCTTTAATTATGATTTTTTTATCGCGCTAAATATGCCAGCACCTTATCCGGTAGGTCGGGAAATAACGGACGCGCCTCGGCAGGTGACTTCATGGCAAAACGGAAACATTGGTCAATTTCATTGTGCAGCCTGATCATGGCTACAAAAACCGTTTGCTGTGCCGCAAGCCTGTCTTGTAGTGATTCCACATAGCCGTTACGCTGCTTTATTTCTTCGGAAAGAAGCGTCATGGCTTCTTGAGATTTTTCGCGATCCGACTTCCGTTGCGCCGCGCACGCACCCAGGATATTAGGGGAAGCAGCCGCATCCTCGGTATTGGATTTAGCGAGTGTGGCAATAAACCGGGCGCGGTCAAAATCCTTCTGCTTCATGGCGATGCGAAACAACCAAGGCACCGCTTGGCTGTGGAAAGCCGTATCACCTAATAACTGGGTAAAGCCTTGTTCTGCCTGAGGCCACTGACGACCCAGAAAATCCTGTACGGCTTGGTTATATACTTTCCGGAGAGCACGTAATTCATAAAAATCGACACGTACCTGGAACAA
>DATECT010000171.1:0-6092 GCA_035286765.1 Gammaproteobacteria bacterium | reverse complement strand
CGCCCTTATTGCCCAAACAGGCCGAGATCACCGCTTCTTCGTTGAGTGCGGTGATGACGGCCCCGTGCAGGGATTCGGCGATGCCGGGCTCAACCTGGGTGACGCGGTGTTTCAGGTAATCCAGCGTGGTGTCCATGCGGTTGGAACGCATCTCATCCGGGTTGCCCACGCGCGGGCGCAGTTCGGGATTGGCCTGCACGTGGGCGAGGAAGGCGCTGTCTATGGCCTCCATCGCCGAGCAGTGATGCGCCGGGTCGTGCGTCGCGAGGGGCGTGATCGGGCGGAAGGGCAGATGCGGAAATTGGGTTAGCCGCACATCGCGGTTGGCGATAGGGTGATCGCGTTCGCGCGGGCGGCTACTGCCCGCATGGTTTTGCAATGTGGCGCGGGCCTCGTCAAGCTCGGCAGGGGGCACGTATAAGGGCTTGGTGCTGTTGTTGAAGTGGCGCGCCGCCAACGGGTCTTTGCGCGGGTTGGCGCCCAAGGGCAGGTTGTGTGCGTCGTTGGTGCCGGCCCCGTAAAAACCGGCTCCCTTTTCGGTGACGGCGATGCCATAGGGCATTTTCACCGGGTAGCCACCCACGCCCGCCTGGATGCCTTGCGCGCGCTCGGTCAGTAGATGCTCGCCTTCAATAATCATGCAGGCAAACGCGGCGGGGTCGCGGCCATCAAACACGATAGGGTCGAAGTGATGAAGCGCCTGATGCTGCTTGAAGGCTTCCAGGCCGCCCTCCTGGGCGATCATCACACGCTGGTCGATGCGGCGCACGTTATTGATCAGAATGGGCACTACTAAACCGGAGTCTTCGGCACGCCACCAATGCGGCACCCAATCCGACCCGCGTTGCTCCTCCCATGCGCCGTCGGACAGGAATGCCACCAGTCTTTCGCCGGGCAACGGCATGTGCACATACTGGAGTTCGGCAAATCCCAGGTAGCCGCCTTCCAGCGCGCCGCCCGCCGTGTTGATATTCACATGACTGCCGAGCGGCGAGTCTTGGTTGCCGGACTCGTTGAGCCTGTAGGAGTAAAAATCATTAACGTAGCGGGTCAGCCCCGGCTCACTAACGGAGTAACGCGCGGCATGTTCCGGACGCATGTTGTCCAGCAATAGATTAACGCTATCGATCGCCGCCACACAGTGGCCCTGGCCCATGATCCAACCGCGCGTGATGCCGGTCAGCGCATTGGCGAGCATAAAGCCGACGTAGGCAGGCACCATATTAAGCGTCCCGCCGGTGTGGCCCTGCGGGTCGGGCTTGAACTCATCTGGCAGCAGCGGCTTGCCGTCCAGCCGCACGCGGCGCGCATAGGTCATGTGCACCACCAGCCACATGGCGGCGCTGGCGATGCGGTCGGCAGCTATTAACAATTCGAGGGGGTCAACACCATCGCCCGTTACGCCCTGCTGTGCAAGTTTACCCAAGACGGCGGCCAGCCATTTTTGCGTGTCTGTGGTATGGCGGATGACGCCGTGGCCGCGCGCCCAAGTGGTAAAACGCTCGGCGTTAAGGTGTTGCGCAGAGGGTGAGATGGAATTGCGTGCATTATCCATGATGCGGGTATTCCCTGATGTTGATCCCCAGTTGTTAGATAGCAAACTTGTTAAATCAGCTTGTTAAAGCGTGCCCATGTTGCAACCCTTCTTTAATAGACCGCCTATCTTGGCTAATATCTCTTAAAATATCGCCGCTGATCTCCTGGGTCACCCGTTAGGGATGAGGCTAGGGTGGCGTGGTGTCTTCGGACTCGGCATGGAATTGATAGCAGTTACCACCCTGGTGCTTGGCGCGGTACATGGCGCGGTCGGCGTTATTGATCAGCGACTGTGACTCGGCCTGGTCGCTGGCAGTGACGCAAATCCCGACGCTGCAATATACCTGGAGTCGATGCTGGTCGATTAAGAACGGCTTGGATAGGGCATGGATGATTTTTTCCGCCACTTTGGCGGCATCGCTTTGTTCACGGATATTTTGAACCACCACAAACTCATCCCCACCGAGGCGCAATATTGAATCCACGCCGCGCACGCACCCGGTAAGACGCTTCGCCACTTCCCGCAACAGGACATCGCCGATATGGTGGCCTAGCCGGTCATTGATCTCTTTGAAGCGGTCGAGGTCGATATACAATAGCGCGGTTAATTTATTATCGCGCTGCGCCTGCATCAGCGCGGTCTTGATGCGGTCTTCCAATAATAGACGGTTGCCCAGGCCGGTCAGCGCGTCGTGATGCGCAAGGTATTCGTTACGCTCGGCCTGCAGTTTGTGGCGGGTGATGTCGGAGAATATGGCAATATGATTGCTTATCCGGCCCTGTTGATCACGCACCACACTGATGGTCAGCCATTCGCCGTATAACTCGCCATCCTTGCGCCGGTTCCAGATTTCACCCTGCCAGTGCCCATTCTCTTTAATATTGCGCCATAGCTCCCGGTAAAATCCCGGACCCTGTTGCCCCGAACTCAGCAGTCGAGGATTCTGTCCCAGCACCTCTTCAGACGTATAGCCGGTGATCTCGGTAAAGGACTTGTTAACGGAAATGATATTATTGCGGGCATCGGTAATCATGATGGCATCGCTGGTATGCTCGAATACCATGGAGTAGAGGCGTAATTTCTCATCCGCATCCAGTTGTTTAGCCATATCGGATACCCTAATCGCCTGGAGGTGCGTGCCCTGCCCATCGTGCCGGCATGCGCCGGTAATGCGCAGATCGAATATTTGATCGCTGGCCGGATCGTTTACGGCTTCATGGTAATGGTTGACGGCCGATTTTTTAAGGGGAAGACGGGTGTGCGCCATAAAATCGCCCCCCTGAGCCGGCATATTAATGGTGAAGGGCAGTGGGGGGATCCGCTGGTTACAATGGATACGCGTATCCGCATCTGCCGGGTTAGCGACGAGCAGGCCCCATTGACCGTTTTTTATATAAACCCCGACGGTAACATCTTCTGCAAGCAGGGCGTTCTGGTCATTTTCATTATCAAAGTAGTCTAGTGGCATACATTAACCCCCTCAAACGGATAATTCATTGCTGCGGCCCTGCGGGCAGAAAGACGCTATCTGACAGCCTATACGGCTACAATTAAGCCGCTAAGAGCCGCTAAGGTCTTTGACATAGATCAAGGTTATCGTAATTTATCGGGTGTGGCAGGGTGGGCAGGGCACGGCTGAGGTCTTTAACTGCGCGCTAAAGACACGTATATTCATATATTAAGACACAGCGACCAGGTGATATAACTATGCGGTCTATCCCCATCAAAGTGAGCCTTGACAGCATAAAGGCCTCCTGCGGTTCATGCAGTTTGCATGAGTTGTGTTTACCCATGGGGCTGAGTCAAGAAGACACCGAACTGCTCGACCAGACCGTCAACAAGCGGCGCAAGCTCGCGCGCGGCGAACATCTCTATAGAGTGGGTGATCCATTTCAAGCCCTCTATGCGGTGCGCAGCGGTTTTTTTAAGACCCTGCATCTGGGAGGTAATGGCCGCGAGAAGATCGTGGGTTTCTATATGCCGGGCGAGGTGCTCGGCATGGACGCCATCAGCATCGACCGTCATCAATACAGCACGATGGCGCTGGAGGACAGCATCGTCTGTGATATACCCTTTGCCGAGCTTGAGCATCTCATCGGCGTTATTCCCTCATTGCAATACCATTTCCACAGGCTGATGAGCGGCGACATTAATGCGGGCAAGCGACATATGCTGCTATTGGATAACACGCGGGCGGAGGAACGCTTGGCGGGATTTTTGTTGAGCCTCTCGCAGCGCTTCGCGGCGCGCGGCTATTCGCCCACGCAATTTAATTTACGCATGACCCGCGAAGAGATCGGCAATTACCTGGGCCTGACCATTGAAACCATCAGCCGCTTATTCAGCCGGTTGCAAAAAGAGGGGCTGGTAAATGTGCAGAATAGAGAGGTAAAGATTAACGATCTAGTGAAGCTCAGAGGCATGGTGGGTCATTGCGACTGAATTTTGTTCTTGCGTTGCTGGGCGATGGCGAAACAATCGTTGCGCCAGCGGCAGCGATATTGATCGCAACGTCCTTCGGTGGCCGTGGCAAAGCAAGCAAAATTACCTTCCTTCTGCTGAATCGCGCGCACCAAATCGACTACCTTGGCCGGGTCGCCAGGTCTTATACCTAAATTTATCGCGATGTGGTGTACGCTCTCGAGCCTCATGGTGATTCTCCGCCGGGCCGTTTAGTAAATTTACTTATCCACTTTAACCAAGTAGCCATAGCGTTTATCCATTGCTTTTTTTAATGATAATCATTCGGCCTATGCACGATATTGATATAGATCAATGATTGTTAAGCCGGTAGCAGCGAATGTCTAGATGCGAAGTCACAGCTCCACAACGGTAATACAGCCCGTCTCTGGCTCATCGTGGATGAGAAGAGGCTGGCCGGCGGTATTTACCAGGAGTCTACCGCGAGTTTTCTGGGCATTCACTTTTATTACTCAACATCGATATTATTATTGAATTCCTATATTCAAAATAGTTTACTAATTATTCGCTAGGGTGGTGATTGATATGTTAAGCGTACGCAAGGGCCATGAACGAGGTCATTCCTACCATGGCTGGCTCGACAGTTACCATAGTTTCTCCTTTTCCAATTATTACGATCCGGAGCACAGCGGTTTCTCCAAGCTGCTGGTGATCAATGACGACCGTATCGCGCCCGGCGCCGGGTTTGCCACCCACTCGCACCGCGATATGGAGATTATTACCTATGTGCTGGAGGGGGCATTGGAGCATAAGGACAGCCTGGGCACGGGGTCGGTCATCCGGCCCGGCGAGGTACAGTTGATGAGCGCGGGGACAGGCATCTCCCACAGCGAATACAATGCCTCGGCAACAGAGCCCGTACACTTGTTGCAGATTTGGATTGAGCCGAATCAGTTAGGCGTCAAACCCCGTTATCAGCAGGAGCGGTTCCCCCTGGAGGAATTACAGGGCCACTTACGCCTGGTCGTCTCGCCTGACGGGCGCGAACAGTCATTAATGATGCATCAAGATGCCTTTATGTATGCCGGCCAATTAACGGCAGGTGACCTTATCAATTACTCTGTTAACGGCGCACGCAAGGTGTATGTGCAGGTGGCAGACGGTGAATTGAATGTCAATGATCAACACTTGGTGGCAGGCGACGGGCTCAAGGTTCTAGAGACTGATGAGATACGGCTAGCTACTCATCAGGCGGCGCACGTATTGTTGTTTGATCTCCCCTAATGGAGGTAACCCAGGCAAGTCAGGAGATGCTGACGGGTAAAGGTGTTCCAAGCATGAGGCCGCATCAGTTGCATAGAACACCGCTCTGGCATAATCTGGGTTCGTTGGCACCAGATATAGACGTTAATACCTAATAACTAACTATATAAGGAAGGATACATATGAATGCCTTATGCAACTTGACCAAACAATTCGCCCCTCTATTAGGCCGCGCGCTATTAGCCTTGATCTTCATCCTGTCTGGGTTCAACAAAATTACCGGCTTTGCCCAAACGGCAGGTTATATGGCCAGCAAAGGGCTGCCCATGGTTGAAATATTATTGCCTTTAACCATTCTCGTTGAGTTGGGTGGCGGGCTGCTGATCTTGGTGGGTTGGCGCGCACACTGGGCCGCCACGGTGATATTTCTGTTTTTGATCCCGGTCACCTTTATATTTCATCCATTCTGGGCGGTAGACCCGGCTGAAGCGCAGAGTCAGATGATTAATTTCATGAAAAACCTCGCCATCATGGGCGGCATGCTTTACATCATGGCCTATGGCTCCGGCCCCTATAGCCTGAGTAAGCAAACCAATCCCTAAAGCCTCTGGTTGTCTTGTTGCCGTTCCCGCCCCTGGCATGCCAGGGGCGGGTTACGGGAGGGAATGCGCTTAGAACATCTCCAATCAGGGTGTCGTCGGTGCCGGCGAAGTTGAGGGGGGCGCGGTTACCGATGCGCCTTGGCTTTCCCTAGCCCCTGGGCTGGCAGTTGTGGTGGATTTTAATGTACCGCTAAGCATAAGATTATCGAGATCCTTTAACCTTAACCGGAAGGCATCGTATTCGGCTAATTCAACGGTGCCGTCTTTAT
>DATECT010000170.1:0-3008 GCA_035286765.1 Gammaproteobacteria bacterium | reverse complement strand
CCGCCGGGATTACTGCCACGCGTATGGGTTGCCGGCGCACGGGGCCGTTAGCTGAAACATCGTGCGGATCGGGCATGAATTACTGTTCCGTAGTGGCGGGTGGGACTAAAATGGTGGGTTTGCGCCCGGTCTGCTGCGCGTATTGGCGGGCAATACGTTCGGCCACGCCACGGGCCTTGCCGGCAGCCGCCAGCATCACCACCGAGCCGCCGAAGCCGCCGCCGGTGAGGCGAGCACCATAGACCTGCGCATCATTACGCGCCAGTTCTACCATTAAATCGATCTCTGCAAGTGACACCTCATAATCATCGCGCATCGAGGCATGCGATGCATAAAACAACTCGCCCAGATAGGTCAGGTCTGCCGTGCAAATCGCCTCCACGGCACACTTTACCCGATTATTCTCGGTGAGAACATGGCGTACACGCCGGTTCAAGGGTTCCGGCAGCCCTGCCACGCGCGGCAGGTCGGCCAAATCCAGCTCACGCAACTGGGTTACGCCCAGCAATTGACAGGCTTGCCTGCACTCCTCGCGGCGCGTGTTGTATTCGCCGCCGGCATGGCTATGCGCGATGCCGGAGTTGATGACAATTAATTCGACTTGGGGCGGCAGAGGGATGATCTGAAAATTCAGGTTGGCCGTGTCGATGTATAAGGCCTTGCCGGGCTCGCCCAGGCTGGCGGCCATTTGGTCCATGATGCCGACATGGGCGCCGACGAATTCGTTTTCCGCGCGCTGACTCAGCTTGGCAAGCTCGACATCATCCAGATCGAGCGCGAAGGCATCGCGCAAGGCACGCGCCAAGCTGACTTCCAGCGCCGCGCTGGATGCCAAGCCGCTGCCCAACGGCACCGTCGATTCGATGCGCGCCTCGAAGCCTTTTATACGCAAGCCTTGCAGGCGCATAATTTGCGTAACGCCCTGGATATAATCCAGCCAGTCGCGCCCTTGCCGCTCCTCGCCCAGCCGATAATCGACGATTTCGCCGGGACGGTTACTCTCCATGCTCGCCGCTCGCACCAGAGTGTCATCACGGGTGGCCAGCTCAACCTGGGTGCGCTGCGGAATGGCGGTTGGCAGCACGAAGCCGCCATTGTAGTCGGTGTGCTCGCCGATCAAGTTTGCGCGCCCATGGGCATCCGCCAGCACCGTGGGCGCGCGTCCGTATAAGGCCGCAAAACTTAGCGGGTGACCCGCATGATGTGCCCCCTGCATGTTTGCCATTACTTACCCGCCCCCGCGCTCCCGGCACTGACATATTCCTGCGCATCATAGGTGGGATCGTCGAGCAGAGTAATTTGATGGTCGTGCTGAAAGCGCATCATACGAGCGCGCCACTCCGCTTGAATTTGGGCATCGCGCGGGGTTTGCGGGCCGTAGGTGGCGCGCGCAATCTGCTCCAAGGGAAATTTCGGCGTGCGGTCGGCGTATAGCAATCCGTTACTCTCTTGGTAGGTGTCGGCAAATTGCGTGTAGCAAAATCCCGCTAATAAATTTAACGATCGCACCGCCTCTAATAAGGCCGAGTATTGCTCGGCAAATTGCTCCGGGCTGGCGCTCCTCGAATAGCCCCAGGTCTTGCTGGGGTCGCCGGAAAAGGCAATCCCGCCAAACTCCGTCAACATAATCGGTTGGCCTTTGTGCGGGTGTTCCTCCAGGGTCAGCAAGCGTCCGCCGGGGCGCTCACGCCTGAAGAGATGCGGGATGACATCATCGGTTGGATAGCGCCGCGCAATGCGGGCCGGTTGATCGTCGTAATCGTGGATGCCGATGATATCGGTGGCGCTGCTCTCCCAGCCATCGTTGCCTATCACCGGGCGGGTGGGGTCCAGGGTCTTGGTCAAATGGTAAATGCCCTGCACGTAATGCCGTTGCGCCGGTATCGCCGGCAGATCGGGCACGCCCCAGGATTCGTTGAATGGCACCCAGGCGACGATGCACGGATGGCTGATATCGCGCGCTATCGCGTCACCCCACTGGCGCGTGACTGCCGCTATCGACTGCGGGGTAAATCGATATGCGCTGGGCATTTCCTCCCATACCAGCAGGCCGAGCATATCGGCCCAATATAAATAGCGCGGGTCTTCAATCTTCTGATGTTTACGCGCGCCGTTAAAGCCCATCGCCTTGGCCAACTCCACATCGTGGCGCAGCGCGGCATCATCAGGCGCGGTAAGCCCCGTTTCCGGCCAGTAACCCTGATCCAGGATCATGCGCAGCATGTAAGGTCGGCCATTCAAGATAAAGCTATCGCCCTCAATGCCGATGGAACGCAACGCGGTGTAAC
Organism: Gammaproteobacteria bacterium; assembly: GCA_035286765.1. GTDB lineage: Bacteria > Pseudomonadota > Gammaproteobacteria > SURF-13 > SURF-13 > DATECT01. The sequence goes on along the minus strand of DATECT010000170.1, from coordinate 720 downwards.
TTTGCACGGTGTCGATCAACTCACCACGCCTGCCCCACAACTGCAGATCGGCATGAATCAAGGTCGGGCACGACGGGCTCCAGAGTAATTCATTACGGTAATCATCAATACCGGGATCGGTTAAGATAATGCGGCGATTCACGCCGCCGTCTACGACAATATAGGTATCATCCGCCAGCAACAGATTGCCCACATGCAATTTGACGCGCAGGCGCACGTCGTCACGCCGCTCGCCGGTGATGGCGGCCTGCAGATCGATTTCCCAGCGCTCCAGGTTGGCACCCCAGCGCACATGCGCAATGGAGGTGGCGGGCACCACCTCCATCCACACCGTCTGCCAGATCCCCGTGGTGCGCGGATACCAAATCGAGTGCGGTTCCAGCAACCAATCTTGTTTGCCGCGCGGCTTGGCGAGATCGTGCGGGTCGTCTTGCGCCCATACCACCACGGTCTGCGGTCCCGATTCGGCAAGGAAATCGGTAATATCCGCCTGGAAGGGTGTGTAACCGCCGATATGACGAACCACGATATTACCGTTGATCCAAACCGTCGCCTCATAATCGACCGCGCCGAAATGCAGGATTAAGCGCTGGCCATTCTCAAGATGCGGCGCCTCAAAGTTGCGCCGATACCAGCAGGCGCGGTAAAAGCCCGTGTCGGCTATGCCACTCGCCTGCGTTTCGGGGGCAAATGGCACATCTATCACCTGCTTCCAGTCCA
>DATECT010000169.1:0-2483 GCA_035286765.1 Gammaproteobacteria bacterium | reverse complement strand
GGGCTGTCGGACTTTGACGCCGCCTCGTTTGATTACGTCATCCTGTCCCAGACCTTGCAAGCGGTGTATTACCCCGATCGTTTGCTCGATGAAATGCTGCGCGTCGCGCGCCAAGGCATCGTCACCTTCCCCAACTTCGGCCACTGGCAGTGCCGCGTGCAAATTGCCTTGGGCGGGCACATGCCGGTGTCGCGCACGCTGCCCAGCGAGTGGTATAACACCCCCAATATTCACCTGTGCACGCTCACCGACTTTGAAGGCTTGTGCAGGAAAAAGGGGATTACTATTCTCGAACGCACGGTGGTCGATCACGCTCACCACAGCAGCTTCATGATGCGCCTGTTGCCGAATCTCTTTGGGGAAATTGCCGTCTACCGTTTCGAGCGCAAGCAGGGACAATAGGCAACATGCCTCACGGCAGCCATCATTAAAGCCATGCTGTCGTTTTTGAAAATACGCAGATTAGTGACGGGCGCGCCGCACGATCCGCTGAATCCCGAGACCCGCCGGCATATTCTGCTGATCGCCTTCCTGGCCTGGGTGGGCCTGGGCGCCGACGGCCTGTCCTCGTCGGCTTACGGCCCCGAACTCGGCTACTTGGCACTGGGCCAGCACACCCACCTTGCCTTATACCTGGCCATTGTCACCGCGGTAACGGTGTTCATCATTTCACTGGCCTATAACCAGGTCATCGAATTGTTCCCCACCGGCGGCGGCGGTTATAAAGTGGCCACCCGCCTCATCGGCCCGTATGCCGGCCTGGTATCGGGGGCGGCGCTGATCGTGGACTATGTGTTAACCATCGCCATCTCTATCGCCAGCGGCACCGACGCCCTGTTTAGCCTGCTGCCGCTCAACGCCCAGCCGTTTAAGTCCAGCGTGGAAATCGGTTTGATCGTATTGCTCACCGTGCTCAATCTGCGCGGCATGAAAGAATCGATCAAGGTGCTGCTGCCCATCTTCCTGGGCTTCGTGATCACCCACGTCTTGCTGATCTTGTATGGCATCATCGCCCACGCCGAGCGCCTGCCCGCGCTGGTGTCCGATACCCTCAATGAAACAGCCAGTTTAAGCCAGGAGATGGGCTGGGTATTTGTCGCGGCGCTGTTTTTGCGCGCCTACTCGCTGGGCGGCGGCACCTATACCGGCCTGGAGGCGGTCTCCAATAACGTCAACATGCTGGCCGAACCGCGCGTTAAAACCGGCCAGTGGACCATGTTCTATATGGCCACCTCGCTCGCCTTCACCGCGGGCGGCATTATTTTGTTATACCTGCTCTGGGATGCCGCGCCCGCGCCCGGCCAAACCCTCAACGCAGTGACCTTCGCCTCGATCATGAGCAATTGGCAGTGGCAGGGCATGGATTTCAGCGGCCCCTTGCTGTTAATCGTGATGATCTTGGAGGGCGGCCTGTTATTCGTCGCCGCCAACACCGGCTTCCTGGGCGGGCCCGCCGTGCTGGCCAATATGGCCGCCGACTCCTGGGTGCCGCGCCAATTCCTGCATCTCTCCGGGCGCTTGGTCACTCAAAACGGCATCTTATTAATGGGCTTGGCGGCCCTGGCCATTCTGCTGTGGAGCGACGGCGCCGTGGGCCTGCTGGTCATCCTCTACAGCATCAATGTATTCCTGACCTTTTCCATTTCGCTATTAGGCCTGTGCATTTATTGGGTGAGCAAACGCAAGACCGGTAATTGGCTGCGCCGTCTGTTGCTGTCTTTGCTAGGTTTTATCGTCACCGCCGGCATGTTGATCATCATGGTGATGGAGAAATTCACCGAAGGTGGATGGGTAGCCATGCTGATCACCGCGTTGGTGGTCAGCGTGTGTTTATTGATCCGGCGCCATTACCGGGAGGTGCGCGAACAGTTACGCAAGGTCGATAAGCTGTTTGCACTCAAACCTATCGCGCCGTTGGAAACACCGCCCGAACTCGACCCGGAGCAACCCACCGCGGTGTTCCTGGTCGGCAAGAGCCGCGGCACCGGCATGCACACCCTGCTGTGGGTGCAACGGTTATTCCCCGGGCACTTTAAGAATTTTATCTTTCTCAGCGTGGGCGAGGTGGACTCAAAAAGTTACGGCGGCGACACGGCCTTGGACAGACTGCAACACGGCGTGGAAAATTCCTTAAGCTACTACGTCAACTTCTGTCATCACCATCACCTGGCCGCCACCTATCACCAAGCCTACGGCACCGACCCGATAGAAGAACTCACCACACTCAGCGAAAAGGTCATCAGAGACTTCCCCAATAGCGTGTTCTTCGCCAGCAAGTTGATCTTCGTGCACGACAATTGGATCACGCGCTGGCTGCACAACCAAACCGCGCTTGCCATGCAGCGCCGCCTGCACCTGCGCGGCATGCAAATGGTCATCTTGCCCATGAAGTTGGAATAAAGCGTTACGCCAACGCTTATTTAGGAAAGGTCTGATTTATTGCCTTTTTCGTCATTCCCGCGTAGGCGGGAATCCAGTAAGTC
>DATECT010000168.1:0-12969 GCA_035286765.1 Gammaproteobacteria bacterium | reverse complement strand
CACCTTCGGCCACGCCATCGAGACCGGCATGGGCTACGGCACTTGGCTGCACGGCGAGGCGGTGGGCACCGGCATGCTGATGGCGGCGGATCTATCCTGTCGCTTGGGCTGGCTTAACAGCGCTGACAGTCAGCGCATTAGTCATTTAATAGCGCGCGCCGGGCTGCCCACCCACGCCCCTGCCGAGATCGATAACCAGCGCTTCATCGAATTAATGTCGGTCGATAAAAAGGTCATGGACGGCAAGCTGCGCCTGGTGCTGCTCCAATCCATCGGTGCGGCCATCATCACCGAGGAAATACCGCGACAAGCGCTTAGCGCCACCCTCGATCACTGCCGCGCCACCCAGCCGTCCTTCGTGCATGGCTGAACTGGCGCCCTACGCCGCCTATAGAAGGCTGAACAAGACCCTCCATGGCCTTTTCAGCCACGGCCTTTTTAGCCGCAATGGGGCTGAACTGAATGCAGCCCAGTCTTACAAATCGCTTGCGTTACCGCGGCGCCATGCGGTATATCCTAATACCGCATGGCGGCTTTATTTGTGGCCATGTCCTACATCAATTTCGCCGCTTAACGGGTCTAGCGACTAAATGCTGCAACTTGCTCCCTACGCCGCCAATGCCGCCAACTCGCGCGGGCGAACCTATCAGGAACCCGCGCCGCCCTACCGCAGCGAATATCAGCGCGACCGCGATCGTATCATCCACTGCGCCGCGTTTCGCCGCCTGGAATACAAGACCCAGGTGTTCGTCAATCACGAGGGCGATCTGTTCCGCACCCGCCTCACGCACTCGCTGGAGGTCGCGCAGATCGCGCGTTCCATCGCGCGCACCTTGAACCTCAACGAAGACCTGGCCGAGGCCATCGCCCTGGCCCATGACCTGGGCCACACCCCCTTCGGCCACGCCGGGCAAGACGCCCTGAACCACTGCATGCGCGCCTACGGCGGCTTCGAGCACAACCTGCAATCACTGCGCGTGGTGGATTCACTCGAAGAACGCTATGCCGAATTTACTGGCCTCAATCTCACCTATGAGACGCGCGAGGGCATTCTGAAACACTGCTCGGTTAAAAATGCCAAGGCACTGGGCGATCTCGGCAACCGCTTCATCGTCAAAACCCAGCCGAGCCTCGAGGCGCAGATCGCCAATCTCGCCGATGAGGTCGCCTACAACAACCACGACATCGATGACGGCCTGCGCGCTGAATTCATTACCGTGGAGCAACTGCGCGAGATTCGCTTGTTCGAGGAACAATACCGGCTGGTGACCGAAAAATATCCTGAACTCGGCTCGCGCCGCGTGATCCACGAGGTGGTGCGGCGCATGATCAACCGTCAGATCACCGATCTGATCGAGGCCAGCCGCGCGCGCATCCAAGCGGAGGCCCCTGCCACCATCGAGACGGTGCGCAGCCTGCAACAACCCTTGATCGGATTCAGCGAAGGTATGCGCAAGCAAAGCCTGGAGCTGAAACGCTTCTTGCGCCAGCACCTGTACCGGCACTACCGTGTGGTGCGCATGACGGCCAAGGCCAAACGGGTATTAAGTGCCCTGTTCGAGGCCTTTATGGATGAGCCAGGCTTGTTACCGCCGGAACCGGCCCGCAATGAGGCTGCCTTAGAAAAAGAGCAAGGCAAGGCAGGCCGCGCCCGTGTCGTAACCGACTATATCGCCGGCATGACCGACCGCTATGCCATTGCCGAATACGAGCGCATTTTTAATCCCTCCCAATTGACCTAAGACCCGCTTGGGCCGTGCCCGGCACATTGAAGACCTAGTCTAGAACGCTTATACTAATAGACCGACTTGTCGTTAATTCCAGGCATTTAGGGCCTTAGAATTCACTGCTAGGCAGTGAGCGGCCTTGCGCCTGTCGAGGCGAAACCGAATTCCAGTGAACAATATAGATAAGCTACCCTCCGGGCTCTATCGCCCCAGCTTCGAGCGCGACAATTGCGGCTTTGGGCTGATCGCCCAAATGGACGGCAAGGCCAGCCATTGGCTGGTCAAAACCGCCATCGGCTCCCTAGGCTGCCTGACCCACCGCGGCGCCATTGCCCCCGACGGCAAGACCGGTGACGGTTGCGGCTTACTGTTCAAAAAACCTGATGACTTTTTGCGCACCCTTGCCCAGGAACTGGGATTCACCCTGGCCGATCATTACGCGGTCGGCATGGTGTTTCTGCACCAAGATCCGAGCTTGGCCGATGCGGCGCGCAAACAACTCGAACACCAGCTCGACCGTGAAGGACTCACTGTTGCCGGTTGGCGGCGCGTCCCGACCGACTCCAGTGCCTGCGGCAGCGAGGCGCTCAAGTCCCTGCCGGTTATCGAACAGATATTCGTCAATGCACCTGAGAAATCCCCCCTGCCCCCCTTTGTTAAAGGGGGGGGTGAATCCTCCTCGCCCCCCTTGAGTAAAGGGGAGCGAGGAGGAGAGATTTTCGACGAGGCCAGCTTCCAACGCCACCTCTATATCGCCCGCCGCCGCACTGAGAAGGCAGTAAAAAACGACGCCACTTTCTATATCGTCAGCCTCTCGGCCACCGTCATCGCCTACAAGGGCCTGGTGATGCCGGCCAATCTGCCGGTGTTTTATCCTGATCTTCAGGATGAGCGCTTTGCCTCTGCGCTGTGCGTCTATCACCAGCGTTTTTCCACTAATACCTGGCCGCAGTGGCGCTTGGCGCAGCCATTCCGCTACCTCGCCCACAACGGCGAGATCAATACCATCCAGGGCAATCGTTACTGGTCGATGGCGCGCAGCCAGAAATTTGCCACGCCGCTCATCCCCAATATGGACGACGTGCGTCCCTTGGTGTCCATGACCGGTTCCGACTCGCTGAGCCTCGACAATATGCTCGAGGCCTTGCTGGCCGGCGGCGTCGATCTATTCCACGCCATGCGCCTGCTGATTCCACCGGCCTGGCAAAACGATAAAACCCTAGACCCCGAGCTGCGCGCCTTTTACGAATACAACTCCATGCACATGGAGCCATGGGACGGCCCGGCGGGCATCGTGCTCAGCGACGGGCGCTACGCGGTGTGCGCGATGGACCGCAACGGCCTGCGCCCGGCGCGCTACGTCATCACCCGCGACCGGCATATCACGCTGGCCTCGGAGACCGGCGTCTACGATTATGCCCCGGGCGACGTGGTGGCTAAGGGCCGCCTCAAACCCGGCCAGATGATCGCCGCCGACACCCAAACCGGGCAGTTGTTGTTGCCGGACGACATCGACAATCAGCTAAAGGCGCGCCACCCCTACCGCGCTTGGCTGAAGCAATACACCAAGCAACTCACTGCACCTGAAAATCCCGCAGTTGAGCCGGATATGGACGAGGCCGCCCTGTTCGTCCAACAAAAGTTATTCCAGGTCAGTTTTGAGGAGCGCGATCAAATCCTGCGCGTGTTGGCCGAGAGCGGCCAAGAGGCGGTGGGCTCGATGGGCGACGACACGCCGATGGCCGTGCTGTCGCGTCAACACCGCCCCTTAGCCGATTACTTCCGCCAGCAGTTTGCCCAGGTCACCAATCCGCCCATCGATCCGCTGCGCGAGGCGATCGTGATGTCGCTCAACACCTGTCTGGGACGCGAGCGTAATCTGTTCGATAGCGATTCCACACACGCCGCGCGGCTGACCATCGATTCGCCGGTATTGTCCGAGGGCCAGTTTCAGCAACTGCTGAACTTGAATGATCCCGACTATGCCGTGCAGTGCATCGATCTGAATTATACCGGCACGGGTAGTCTGCAGGCCGCGGTTGAGCAAGTGTGCGCTAACGCCGAGGCAGCGGTGCGCAGCGGCAAGGTTATTATTGTGTTATCCGACCGCGCGATTACTAAAGAATCGCTCGCCATCCCGGCCCTGCTCGCCGTGGGCGCCGTGCATCATCGCCTGATCCGGCTAGGCCTGCGCTGCGATGCCAATATCGTGGTGGAGACCGGCACGGCGCGCGACCCGCATCACTTCGCGGTGCTGATCGGCTACGGTGCGACGGCGGTGTATCCCTACCTCGCCTACGCGTGCCTGCGCGACATGGTGCGCACGGGCGAAATAACGGGCCAAGACATCGCCAAGGTGCTCGCCAACTACCGCAAGGGCATCGACAAGGGCCTCTACAAGATCATCTCCAAGATGGGCATCTCCACCATCGCCAGCTACCGCGGCGCGCAACTGTTCGAGGCGGTGGGCCTGCACGATGAAGTGGTAGACCTGTGCTTCACCGGCACCACCAGCCGCCTGCAAGGCACTAACTTTGCCGATCTGGAGGACGATCAGCGTCAACTCGCGCGCCTGGCCTGGAGCCCGCGCAAGCCCTTGCAGCAAGGCGGACAACTGAAATACGTGCACGGCGGCGAATACCACTGCTACAACCCCGACGTGGTGCAGACCCTGCAGGTCGCGGTGAAGAGCGGTGACTACAAGACTTATTTACAGTTCGCCGAATTGGTGAATACGCGCCCCATCGCCACGCTGCGCGATATGCTGGTGCTGCGCGACAATATCAAACCCATTGCCGTGGACGAGGTAGAACCCATCGAGGCCATCCTACCGCGCTTCGATTCGGCAGGCATGTCGCTGGGCGCACTGTCGCCCGAGGCCCACGAGGCGCTGGCGGTTGCCATGAATCGTTTGGGCGGGCGCTCCAACTCTGGCGAAGGCGGCGAAGACCCGCGCCGCTACGGCACCGAGAAGACCTCCAAGATCAAGCAAGTCGCTGCGGGCCGCTTCGGCGTCACGCCGGCCTATTTAATCAATGCAGAGGTGTTACAGATCAAGATTGCGCAAGGCGCGAAGCCCGGTGAGGGCGGCCAGTTGCCCGGCGAAAAGGTCAACCAGATGATCGCCGAGTTGCGCTATGCGCGCCCCGGCGTGTCGCTCATCTCGCCGCCGCCGCACCACGATATTTATTCCATCGAAGATTTAGCCCAGCTCATCTTCGATCTCAAGCAGATCAATCCGCAGGCCCTGGTGTCGGTGAAGCTGGTCGCCGAGGCCGGCGTGGGCACGGTGGCGGCGGGCGTGGCCAAGGCCTACGCCGACCTGATCACCATCTCCGGCTACGACGGCGGCACCGGCGCGAGCCCGCTCACCTCGGTAAAATACGCCGGCAGCCCGTGGGAATTGGGCCTGACGGAGACGCATCAGACCATGCGTGCCAATGACCTGCGCGGGCGCGTGCGTCTGCAAACCGACGGCGGCCTCAAGACCGGCTACGATGTGATCAAGGCCGCCATTTTAGGCGCGGAGAGCTTCGGCTTCGGCACTGGACCGATGGTGGCGCTGGGCTGCAAATACCTGCGCATCTGCCACTTGAATACCTGCGCCACCGGCGTCGCCACGCAACACGACGGCCTGCGCAAAGACCACTTCATCGGCCTGCCCGAGATGGTGGAAAACTACTTTAAATTTGTCGCACGCGAGACTCGCGAGTGGCTGGCCAAGCTCGGTGTGAAAACCCTGGCGGAATTGATCGGGCGCACCGATCTATTACAGGCCATCAGCGGTGACACGGCCAAGCAACAACGCCTCGACCTCGCGCCGATCTTGTCGGACGCAGGCGTGCCTAAAGACAAACCGCAATATTGCACGCAAGCGCGCAACGAGCCGTTTGATAAGGGCGAACTGGCCGAACAGATGGTCAGCGATATGCTGGATGCCATCACGCACCAACGCGGCGGCAGCTTTAACTACCGCGTGCGCAATGTCAACCGCTCCATCGGCGCGCGCCTCAGCGGCGAAATCGCCAGGCGTCACGGCAACCAAGGCATGGCCGGCGCGCCGATTTCCGTCCACCTGAAAGGCACGGCGGGCCAGAGCTTCGGCGTGTGGAACGCCGGTGGCCTGTATATGCATCTGGAAGGTGATGCCAATGACTACGTCGGCAAGGGCATGGCGGGCGGCAAGCTGGCAATCTACCCGCCGCGCGAGAGCCATTTTAAGAGCAACGAAACGGCCATCATCGGCAATACCTGTTTGTACGGCGCCACCGGCGGCAAGCTGTTTGCCGCGGGCCTGGCCGGCGAACGCTTTGCGGTGCGCAACTCCGGCTCCACCGCGGTGGTCGAAGGCATCGGCGACCACGGCTGCGAATACATGACCGACGGCATCGTGGTCGTGCTCGGCGCCGCCGGGCTCAACTTCGGCGCGGGCATGACCGGCGGCTTCGCCTTCGTGCTCGATCTCGACAACACCTTCAGCGAGCGCTACAACCCGGAACTCGTCGATCTGCATCGCATCCACACGCCGGGCATGGAACAGCACGCTGCTTATCTGCGCAATCTCATCCAGGACTATGTGGATGAAACCGGCAGCCAATGGGGCCAGGTCATCCTCGACGATTTTGCCACGGTCGCCGACAAATTCTGGCTCATCAAGGCCAAGGCCGCCAAGCTGGAACACCTGCTCGGCGCGCCGCGCGTCAGCATCCACGATCTTATTACCCCCGTTTATGTGGCTGCGGCGTCGGCCGCGGCAGCCGAGGTTCGTTAGTGGCAAATAATTTTCAATTCCTCGACATCCCCCGCCAAGACCCAAACAAAACCCCCGCTGATGAACGCATCCATCAGTTCAAGGAGATTTACGGTCAATTCAACCCCACGGCGGCGGGTGACCAGGCCGGGCGCTGCATCGCCTGCGGCAATCCCTATTGCGAGTGGAAGTGTCCGGTACATAACTACATCCCGAACTGGCTGAAGCTGATCGCCGAGGGGCGCTTGTTCGAGGCGGCGGAGTTGTCGCACAAGACCAACTCGCTGCCCGAGGTGTGCGGGCGGGTGTGTCCGCAAGACCGCCTGTGTGAAGGCGCCTGCACCTTGAACGACGGCTTCGGTGCGGTCACCATCGGCTCCATCGAAAAATACATCACCGACGAGGCCGTGAAGCAAGGCTGGCGGCCCGATATGTCGGGCGTGGTCGCCACCGGCAAGCGCGTCGCCATCATCGGCGCCGGCCCGGCGGGCCTGGGTTGCGCGGATATCTTAACGCGCAACGGGGTGAAGGCCATCGTGTTTGATCGCTACGAGGAAATCGGCGGCCTGCTCACCTTCGGCATCCCGCCGTTCAAATTGGAAAAAGAGGTTATCAAGACCCGGCGCAGACTCATGGAAGAGATGGGCGTGGAGTTTGTGCTCAACACCAATATCGGCAAAGACATCCCCTTCCAGAAACTGCTCGCCGAATACGATGCCGTGTTCCTGGGCATGGGCACTTACACCTATATGAAGGGCAACTTCCCCGGCGAAGATCTGCCCGGCGTGTATGACGCCCTGCCCTACCTCATCTCCAACGTCAACCGCGTGCTGGGGCTGGAACGCCGGCCAGCGGATTTTATCGACATGCAGGGCCAACGCGTGATGGTACTGGGCGGCGGCGACACCGCGATGGACTGTAACCGCACCGCCATTCGCCAAGGCGCCGCCAGCGTAAGCTGCGTCTATCGCCGCGACGAGGCCAATATGCCCGGTTCGCGCCGCGAAGTGGCCAACGCCAAAGAGGAAGGCGTGCAATTCGTCTGGAATAGCCAACCGGTCGAGATCATCGGCACAGACAAGGTTGAAGGCGTGAAGCTCGTCACCACCGTGTTAGGCCCGCCCGATGCGCGCGGGCGCCGCGTGCCGGAGATCATCCCCGGCAGCGCAGAGATCATCCCCGCCGACCGCGTCATCATCGCCTTCGGCTTCCGCCCCAGCCCGGCGGCCTGGCTGGCCGAATTTAATGTGCAACTGGATACCCAGGGCCGCGTGCAGGCGCCCGCCAACGGCACGTTCAAGCACCAGACCAGCAACCCCAAGATCTTTTCCGGCGGCGACATGGTGCGCGGCTCGGATCTAGTGGTTACAGCGGTCTTTGAAGGCCGTGAGGCGGCGCAGGGGATTTTGGATTATCTGGAGGTGTAACGGCCAACACGAAGCAACAATAAATTACAAAGTTTCAGTATGATCCGTTAACCATTTTGCAAGTTGGGTCTCCTGCAAATCCCCCGCCGCGAGTTGTATCATAGTCGCGTAAGCCTCTTTTTCCGAGGCCGCGAGTGCACGGCCGTTTAGGCGCAAGAACACATCCATAACGGCGAAGGCGGTGCGCTTATTGCCGTCTATGAAAGGGTGATTACGCGCAAAACCGAATCCATACGCCGCCGCCAGCTCACAAAGATTGCGCTCGCCATAAGCATATTTGTTACGAGGGCGCTCCAGACTCATGGCAAGCAGGGCCTCGTCGCGCACACCGGCTGCTCCGCCGAAATCGGCGATGAGCTCCAGGTGTATGGCATGGATGGCCTGTTCAGGCACCCATTTGATATGGCGCGGCAAGGTTAAACCCCTTACTTGGCCAGCTTGCGCAGGGTATTACGGTATTTCCGGCGCGTTTGTTCAAAGGCCGTCATGGCCGCTTCGAAATCGGCGTCATAGGGAGTAAGCTGTATGCCGTCGGGCGTTTCGGTAAGCACCAAAATATCACCCTCCCCCACATGCAAACGCGAAGTCACTTCCTGCGGCAGGATTGCTCCGATAGAATTGCCTATTTTGCGTAGTTTTACCTTAACCATAATGCTATTATAACCATTGTTATAACATTGTCAATAAATCAGGCTCTACCCCATGACCCCACTTAAAAACGACCGCTTCCTGCGTGCCCTGTTACGCCAACCCGTTGATGTCACCCCTGTCTGGATGATGCGCCAAGCCGGGCGCTATTTGCCCGAATACCGTGCCACCCGTAAACGCGCGGGTGATTTTATGACGCTGTGCAAAACACCGGAATTGGCCTGCGAAGTTACCCTGCAACCGCTGGAGCGTTTTCCGCTCGATGCCGCGATTCTATTTTCCGACATCCTGACCATCCCCGATGCGATGGGATTGGGGCTTTACTTCGGTGAAGGCGAAGGCCCGCGCTTCAAGAAACCCGTGCGCAGTCTGGAAGATGTGAATGCCCTGGGTGTACCCGACCCCGAGGTCGAGTTGCGCTATGTGATGGACGCCGTGCGCCTGATCCGCCGCGAACTGCAGGGCCGCGTGCCGCTGATCGGCTTCGCGGGCAGCCCGTGGACCCTGGCCACTTACATGGTTGAAGGCGCCGGCAGCAAGGAATTCGCGCACAGCAAGCGTATGATGTTCGATGAACCCGCGCTGATGCACAAACTCTTAGATACCACGGCGCGCTCGGTAACGAGTTATTTAAATGCCCAGATCGTCGCCGGGGCACAAGCGGTGATGATCTTCGATACCTGGGGCGGCGTGCTGACACCGCGCGACTATAAGGAATTTTCGTTGCACTATATGCAGCAAATTGTGAGTAATCTTACCCGCGAGTATGAAGGCCAGCGCATCCCGGTTATTCTGTTTACCAAGAATGGCGGGCAATGGTTAGAGGCCATGGCCGCTACCGGCTGCGACGCACTCGGCATTGATTGGACCACTGATCTAAGCGATGCTCGCGCCCGGGTCGGCAAGCGTGTTGCGCTACAGGGCAATATGGATCCGTCCGTGTTGTATGCCTCACCATCACGCATTCGTGCTGAGGTGGAAACCATCCTGGCGAGCTTTGGCGCCGGTAGCGGCCATGTATTCAATCTCGGCCATGGCATTCATCAGCATGTTAATCCCGAACATGCGGCTGCATTTGTAAACGCGGTGCACGAGTTAAGTGCCCCCTACCATCGCTAATTTTTATTAACCCTAATGATGGGCTACTGCAACCTTGTAGCTTAAGAAGAATTGGTGCGTTTGAAGCGAGCTACTGATGGATGAACAGATATTCCTGCATGCCGTTGCGCAACAGAAAGGACTTCTGCGTCTTGAAGTGTGGCATGAGCTTGAGTAGCGCAACTTCTCTATAGCGTGGATGTGGCCGCTCTAGTGCTGAGCTGCTGCCATAGAGCAGCCTGTCTTTATCAAGTATCTTGAACGTAAGCGGGTGTTGGGAAATCTGCACACGCGTGGAGATCAGCGAGAAGATGAGCGTGCCTGTCTTGCAAAATTTACTGAGCCACGCTATCACTTGCTGCAGCGGCTCACGCTCCAGATAATTAAACAAATCCCAGGCAAAAATAAGATCGAAGCGGGTATCAGCCGGATATGCCGTTAAGGTGTCTCCGACATTCAGCCGAATCTCACCCCCTGTCTCCGCAACGCCTGACAAAAAATCGTGCGTGCACAAAGTATCGCGCAGGTCTTCTATATAAATCTTGCGCGCAAACTCGGAGAAGAATGCAATATTCTCCCCATACGCCGGACCTAAATCGAGAATATTGTAGCGCTTATTAGCGGGAAAATTATCGCAAAGGTATTTGAGTGCTATCGAGTTTTGGATGGTTGAGGCTGGTGAGGCAGCCTCCGTACTCTCCTCACCTATGGTCGAAGTATTAGTAGAAAACAAACCCTACATCCTTTTTATTCCAGCATCAGGTTTGGGCGCATCGAAAGCACTTCTTCCTGGATCGGAACTGGTCATTGGAGGTTTGCCTTCCAGCGAAACCGTATTGGAGGCACGCTGTTTGTCCTGGGCCTTAGGCTCCATATCAATACTGCCCTTGAACTTGGCGCCATCCTCCAGCGTTACACGCGGCGCAATGATATCACCCCGGACGCTGCTGGATTTACATAACACCACCTGCTCTTCTCCCGACAGCGTCCCCTGAACTTCGCCTTCTACACTGATCATTTTTGCGTGCATATCGGCACGTACCACGCCCTTTTTTCCGATCGTGATCTTATGCTGTTTCAGGTCAATCTTACCTTCGACACGGCCTTCGATAATCAAATCCTCATCCCCACTCAGTTCGCCTTTGATAGTAATTGAAGGGCCAATAATGGCGCGCTCGGCGCGCGTCTCGGCTGGAGCATAAGGGCGAACGGCAGTTTCAGGTTGCGCTTGGCTAACTTCATCTTTCTTCCACATATATAAAAACCCCCGACAAAGAGATATTAGCAATACACTCTAGTAATGCATCGTAAAGAAGTCAAGTTCAGCTTAATATATACTGTCGTTGTTACTTTGTTATTGCCCACTTCGCCTCCTACCAGGCTATTTGCTAGACTTATTCTATGCACCAAAAAATACAATTATTAAAGCTGTTAGCGGATTCCCAAACGCACCCTTGTGAAAATTTGGCGCAATTAATGGGGGTCAACCGAGCAGCCGTGCACCAAATTGTGGACTCGCTCATAGCCTCCGGTATTGCCGTCACCGTCCTGCCCTCTGACAACTATCAACTTACCCATCCAATTGAGTTACTGGATCGCGCTACGATCGAGGCGGTTATGGATGAGCGTTCCCGGTCGCTTTTGACCGATCTCGAAATCCTTGAAGATGTTGATTCCACCAACCTGCATTTAATGCGCAAGGCAAAGAATGGTGCGGTAAGCGGTTATGCCTGCTTGGCCGAACAGCAGCATGCTGGCCGGGGCCGCCACGGAAAAAACTGGGTCTCTCCATTCGCCTGCAATATTTATCTCTCCTTATTATGGCGCATGAGCGCAAGGCCGCTGCCGTTGTCGACCTTGAGTCTATTAATGGGTGTTGCCGTGGCCCACGCCTTACAGGTAATAGGTGTAACAGATATAGCATTGAAGTGGCCTAACGACGTACTCTGGCGAGGCCGTAAATTAGCCGGCATATTAATTGAAATGGCGAGCGAGACAACGGGGCAACGGCATGCCGTGATCGGCGTGGGATTGAATGTAGCCATGCCTGCCAAGCACGCTGCGGATATAGATCAGCCATGGATTGACGTGCACAGTATTTTGCAGAACAAAACCGTCCACCGAAACCGATTTGCCGGTGTAATATTGCAGCATTTATTAGTCGCACTCGACAATTTACAGTCCATTAGTCCGGCGGAATGCCTCAAGGAATGGGAAAAGTTTGACGTACTTAAAGGCCAACTAATCACCCTGCGTTTGCATGATCAAATTTGCCAAGGCGTGGCATTGGGTGTCGATGCGAAGGGCGCACTGCTTGTGAATCACGCTGGTATCGTTAAGCGTTATCAATATGGCGAAGTCAGTTTAGCCAGGGTGCATGCTCACGCTGCGCCACTAGTAGGATGTTGAAAAAGTCCGTCCAGGACTTTTTCAACCAAGCAAAGAAAAAATGTGATTTTTTCTTTGCTTCATTTTCAAACACTTACGTGTTTGAAAAATGGCGGCACATCCATGTACCGCACCGCAGGCTGTTGAAAAACAGAGTTTTTCAACAGCCTGCTAGCGGCGGCCAAATAACCCGAGCATAGGTGACAGAGTTGACTACACACACAAGCTTGCTGCTGGACGCAGGCAACAGCCGTATCAAATGGGCCTGGCATACCGCGCAGGGCTTGCGGGGTTTGGGTAACGTCGCCCGCAATGAGGCCGGTCTGAATGAGTTATGCGCGGCAAGCCACGCGGCTTACGGCCACCCGATACGCGTCATTGTATCTAATGTGGCCGGGCAGGCCTTTGCGCAGGAACTAACAGCGCATGTAATAAAGCTGTGGGGGGTGCAACCCGAGTTTCCCGTAGCGCAACCATCCGCCTACGGCGTAAACAACGGCTATAGCGACCCGGCCCGGCTCGGCACGGATCGCTGGGCAGCGCTTATCGGCGCGCGCGCTGCCGGGAACAAGGCAAGCTGCATCGTGGATTGCGGTACGGCCATTACCGTTGATACGCTCACTGCGCAAGGCGAGCATTTAGGCGGTGTTATTATGCCTGGGCTGGGCATGATGCATGCCGCCCTCATTAACAACACCGAAGGAATAAGCTTTCAAACAACCATGCAGGCGCTGGACATGCTGCCCTTTGCGCGCGATACTGCGCAAGCCGTTGGTAGCGGCGCACTTTATGCGGCGGTTGCCGCGATTGACCGCATAGCGCGGGACATCACGGCACGTTTAGTTATAGACAGCTATCTTATTACCGGCGGCAATGCCGAGCAGATAGCGCCATTACTCGAAAAGCCTTACCGGCACGAGCCCAACTTAGT
>DATECT010000167.1:0-7114 GCA_035286765.1 Gammaproteobacteria bacterium | reverse complement strand
AAGGTCAGCGCATGATGGTTTGCCGCTTCGAGCCAGGCCATGTCGGCGTCTATTATAGTCCAATCCGGGGCGCTCAGATAGCCGAGCGTGGCCTTGCCGAGCCCGCAGGCGGCCAATTGGCCCGATTTGGCGGCAAATACCGCCTGCGGTGAGCCGAACTGCTCAAGCAGGGTCTTGAAGCCCACCGGGCCGATGCCGGGCGCCCGCTGCAAGGCCAGCCAATAGCGTAGATCGGTCATATTAAGTGGCGAGTTGCTAGTAGCAAGTGGCGAGTGCAATAGCTTTTCCTAGCGACTAGCTACTCGCCACTAGCCCCTGTATTTCTCAAGGATTTCTAACTACATCATAGAGCCGCAGCGCACCCGCTGCCTGCATGACCAGGGCGTAGCTGATCTGCTCATGGACGCGAAACACCAGCAGGGTGGCTGCGCGCTCGTCCGGTAATTGCACGGTTTGGCTGCGCAGTTCAGCGGTCGGGTCGGGGGCCTTGTCGCCCTTGCGGTAGACTGCCAGGACATGGCCTACCTCTAGGCCACCCTGTTTACCCAGGCCCAGCACGACGACCTGGTTCTGACCGATACGGGTAACGCCGTCCACCACGGAGATGATGCGCGCCTCCACCGGCTGAGCGGGGGCGTGGGGCATAAAATTATGCTCGATCGCCTGCTCGCCGATCGCCAGCAAGCGGTCGCCCGCCAGCACCTCGCGCTTGGCGCGCGTGATGGTGAGGGTGGCCGGGTCACCGGCCTTATCCAGACGGGCCTCGCCGATGTACGAGGCCTCATAGCCCAGGATGTCCTGCTCTTTATTGTCGGGGTCGCGTTCATCAGGTGCCTTAAGGTAGGCATTGCCCTGGCGCATGATACTGAATTTGGTGTTGGTGTCCGGCGCCGTGCCCTCCGCCGGCCAGCCGCGCGCATAGACTTTGCCGCCCGTGGCGTTGATGAGATGCTCGCCCTCGCTGGCCACGATATAGGGGGCGTTCTCCAGTTCTTGGCGATCCACCACCCGGGTTTGGGTGAGGAATTGCTGGATGGTGTCGAGCGGGATGGTGGGGATGGCCTTGTCGATCGGCTCCGCGCGCACCTGCGGCGAGAGCTTCACGGTGGCGCCGCGCTGACTGCCGCCACGCTCGACGCTGATTTCCGGCCGGCCGTTGTTAGCGCTGAGCACGAGCACATCGCCCGGATAGATCAGGTCGGGATTTTTGATCTGCGGGTTGGCCTTCCACACCTCCGGCCAGCGCCACGGTTCGTTGAGGAAGCGCCCGGCCACGCCCCATAAGGTATCGCCCTTGACCACGGTGTAGCGGTCCGGATGCTGAGGATTGAGCGTAACCGGCGCCGCCAGCAGCAGCGGGCTAAGCAGCCATAAACCCAGCAGACCGGCGGCACTTCTAGATAGCCATGCACCCATGCTTCCCCCTTGGGACGTTAATATTAAGCCGCGTCGCATCGCCCGCCGGCTTTATATTCGCGGCAGCCTGAGACATCGGGCAGTTACTATGTGGTAAAGACCCTGTCTAATTAGCTATAATAGTTATCATATTATCCGGCTAATTACCAAGTCTCTTTCGCTTTTTATGTCCTTGCTTACTATATTGCATTTTCCCGACCCGCGCCTGCGCAATAAGGCCCTACCCGTTAAACAGGTAGACGACAAGCTGCGCAGCCTGATCGACGCTATGTTCGAGACCATGTATGAGGCCCAGGGTATTGGCCTGGCCGCTACGCAGGTGAATGTCGCCCAGCGCGTGATCGTGCTCGATGTCTCCACCGCCAAAGACAGCCCCTTGTGCCTGATCAATCCGGAGATTATCGCGCGCGCGGGCGTGGTGGAGATGGAGGAGGGCTGCCTGTCGGTGCCCGACACCTACGATCTGGTCGAGCGCGCCGAGTACGTGAAGGTGCGCGCCTTGGACCGTACCGGGGCAGCCGTGGAGTTGGAGGCCCATGATCTGCAGGCAGTCTGCATCCAGCACGAGATCGATCACCTGGATGGCAAGCTGTTCGTGGACTACCTTTCTGCGCTGAAGCAACAGCGTATCCGCAAGCGCAGAGAGAAACAGGATCGCATGGAAAGACAGCGTGAGGCACTTTGAGCCTGCGCCCGCAGCCTGACTCATCTCCTGTCTTTGCCATTTTACCTATCGCAATCCCGGTAACATTAACGCCCGCATCGCCGGGAGGCAATTTGATCCCCGCTTACTGCCAGCGCGGGCGGGCCTTACCGTGAACCACCCACATCAACCCGGTCTCAGGATTATCTTCGCGGGCACGCCGGAATTCGCCGCGCTGAGCCTGCGCGCCTTATTGCACTCCGCGCACCAGGTCTGCGCCGTCTACACCCAACCGGATCGCCCGGCGGGACGCGGTCGCAAGCTCACCGGCAGCGCGGTCAAGCAATTGGCCGTGGCGGAGGGCCTTGCGGTATTCCAACCGCCGAGCCTCAAACCCGCCGCGGTGCAGGAGCAACTGCGCGCCCATGCTGCGGACTTGATGGTGGTGGTGGCTTACGGACTGCTATTACCCGCCGCCGTGCTCACCATAGCGCGCCTGGGCTGCGTGAATGTGCACGCCTCGCTGTTGCCGCGCTGGCGCGGCGCGGCGCCGATCCAGCGCGCCATTTTAGCCGGGGATACGCAGAGCGGCGTGACCATTATGCAAATGGACGCCGGGCTGGATACCGGGGACATACTCGCCCAAGCCGCCTGTCCCATCACCGGCAGCGACACTGCGCAAACCCTGCATGACCGCTTGGCGCCGCTGGGCGCCGAGGCGCTGCTCGACACCCTTGCCCAACTACGCGAGGGTTCCGCAAAAGCTAGGCCGCAAGATGAGGCCTTGGCCTGTTACGCGCCCAAGGTCCGAAAAGACGAGGCCGTGCTGGTCTGGCATGAATCCGCCGAGCATTTGCAGCGCCAGGTGCGTGCCTTTAACCCCTGGCCGGTCGCGCACACCCTGTTGCCGGACGGCCAAGTGCTGCGTATCTGGGCGGCCCATGCAACACATGGACAGGTTAACCATGCCCCGGGGACCGTCATCGCCTCGTCCAAGGATGGCATTGACGTTGCCACCGGCCAAGGCGTGCTGCGCCTCACGCAGCTCCAGTTGCCGGGGGGCCGCGTGCTGCCGGCGGCGGATTTTATCAACGCGCATCACCTCACCCACCAAGTGCTAGGGCAGGATAATTCCCAAGGCATTATCAGCAACCAAACCCACTAAGCCCATGGATGCGCGCGCGCTGGCGGTAAAAGTGCTTACCCAGGTATTGGGGGAGCGCCATTCGCTCGACCGGGCACTGGCCGCCCATCTCCCTAAACTGAAAGAACCTGGCGCGCGCGCCCTGACCCAGGAGATGTGTTACGGGGTGCTGCGCTGGCATCTACGGCTTGAGGCCTTATTAAAACCCCTGCTGCATGCCCCGGTGAAGGATCAGGAAATCCTTTGCCTGCTATTGCTGGGCCTGTATCAACTCCTCTATATGCGCGTGGCCACGCACGCGGCGGTGGACAGCACCGTCACCGCCACCGGCGCGCTGAAAAAGCCTTGGGCCAAGGGCTTGGTGAACGCCATCCTGCGCGGCTATTTGCGCAACGACGGCGCGCTGTTGGCGGAACTCGACCGCAGCGAGGTGGCGACCTGGGCGCATCCGGCCTGGCTCATCACCCGGCTTAAAATGGATTGGCCGCAGCAGTGGGCCGCTATACTGAGCGCCAATAACGAGCGCCCGCCGCTGTGCCTGCGCGTGAACGCGCGCCAACTGACGCGCGACGCCTATCTGCACCGGCTGGCACAGGAAGGTATCGTGGCGCATGCCCAGCCCCACACCTCTCACGGCATCCGGGTGGAAAAACCTATCGGGGTGGAAGGTCTACCCGGCTTTAGCGAAGGGCGGGTATCGGTACAAGACGGGGCGGCACAACTGGCCGCGCCCCTGCTGGATCTCCAACCCGGCCAGCGCGTGCTGGATGCCTGCGCGGCGCCGGGCGGGAAGACCTGCCATATCCTGGAGTCGCAGCCGGCGCTGGCCGAATTGGTGGCGATCGATTGTGACGCGCAGCGCGTGGCGCGCATTGCAGAGAACTTGCAGCGCCTGCAATTGCAGGCCACATTAGTGGTGGGCGATGCCGCCCAACCCGCTACGTGGTGGGATGGCCAGCCCTTCGACCGTATTTTGCTCGACGCCCCCTGTTCGGCCACCGGGGTAATCCGCCGCCATCCCGATATTAAGCTGTTGCGCACCGAGGCGGATATCACCGCCCTCGCGCAACAGCAGGCCCAGCTATTATCCGGGCTATGGCCCCTGCTAAAATCTGGCGGTATGCTGTTATATGTC
Source organism: Gammaproteobacteria bacterium (assembly GCA_035286765.1). GTDB lineage: Bacteria > Pseudomonadota > Gammaproteobacteria > SURF-13 > SURF-13 > DATECT01. The sequence continues at coordinate 2,776 of DATECT010000167.1, read as the reverse complement.
ACCTGCTCGATATTGAATCAGGAAAACACGCAAGTGGTGAACAACTTCCTTGCCGCGCATCCCGATGCCCGGACAGAGGCAAGCGCATGGCCCTGGCAACAGGACGATCAACATTTAACGATCGGACAACAAATCGTAACCGGTGAACAAGGGATGGATGGATTTTATTATGCGCGCCTGCGCAAACTCTAAGCGCTTATTGCAGTTCTTGCTGCTCGGCTCGCTGTGCATTTATAGCGGCTTGGCCGCGTCGCAAGGGGAAACGGAAACCCAGCAAGCGGAGCGTTTTGTCGTGCAGCGCGCGGAGACCAGCGTGGTCAATGATGTGTATGTGCTGAATGCGGAAATCGACTATCGCTTTAACGACGAGGTGCTTGAGGCACTGGAAAACGGCGTGCCGCTTACCCTGGAAGTGGATATTGAAATCCTGCGCCCGCGGCAATGGATGTGGAATGAAACGTTCACCAGCTTGCGGCAACGTTACCGGCTGCTTTATCACGCCCTGACCCAGCAATATTTAGTGAAAAATATAAACAGCGATATTCAATATAATTTTCCCACGCAGCAGGCGGCAATCACTGCCTTGGGCACTATCACCGACTTGCCCCTGCTTGACAAACGCCTGCTCGAACCCGGCGAGCAATATCTCGCGCGCATGCGCGCAAATCTGGATCTCGAATCCCTGCCTACTCCCTTGCGGCTACTGGCATATCTATCGCCGCAATGGCATCTCGACAGCGAGTGGTTCACATGGCCCTTACAGTCTTAAAGCCGCGCCGCCCCGGGCTCATCCTCGTCATCACGTTATTCGTGCTGTTGTTTGCGGCGCTCTACTTGATGAGCGCGGTCACGCAAAATTCACAACGCTTTGGGGAATTATATTCGCTGCTGCTGGCCATTAATGCCTTGGGCCTGGTCACGCTACTGGTGTTGATCGGCATTAATCTATTACGTCTGATCAAGCAATACCGCATGGGGCTGGCCGGCTCGCGTCTCACCCTGCGGCTGATGATCATATTTGTGATCCTGTCGGTGGCGCCGGTGTCGGTGGTGTTTTATTTCTCGCTGGGATTTTTGCACCGCGGCATCGATAGCTGGTTCGATGTGCGCATCGATAAGGCCTTGGAAGATGCCTTGGACTTGAGCCGCACGGCGCTCGATGCGCGCATGCGTGAAATGCTTAACCAAGCCACGCTGTTCGCCGATGATCTCGCCGACGCCTCCGACAACGAGGCAGCCTCGCTGCTCAATGAGCTGCGCAGCCGCAGCGGCATAGATGAATTGACCCTGCTCACGCAAAAGGGCCGCATCATTGCCTCCAGCAGCGCCGACCGCACCAATTTTGTCCCGCACATCCCCAATGAAGCCATCCTGCTGCAACTGCGCCAAAACCGCAGCTATGCCGGGCTCGACCCGATCCGCGATGCCGGCCTGCATGTGCGCGTGGTAGTCAACGTGCCGAATATCGATGCCACCACCGAGGCGCGCCTGCTACAGGCACTGTCGCCCGTCGCGGTGCGGCAAAGCAACTTGGCGGCCAGTGTGCAATCGGCCTTCGAGCAATATAAAAAGCTGGCTTACCTGCGCAAACCGCTCAAATACAGTTTCACATTGACGCTCTCGCTGGTGCTGGCGCTGAGTCTGTTGAGCGCCGTGTGGGCGGCATTCTTTTCGGCACGGCGGCTGGTCGCGCCCATCCGCGACTTGGCGGAGGGCACGCGCGCGGTCGCCGCCGGTGATTACGACAAACGCCTGCCGGTGACTACCCACGATGAACTCGGTTTTCTGGCGTGGTCGTTTAACGACATGACTCAGAAGATCGCCTTGGCCCGTGACGAGGCGAAGTCCAGCCAGCAACAGGCCGAGGCGCAGCGCGCCTATCTGGAGGCCTTGCTGGAGCGTCTATCATCGGGCGTGCTCACCCTGGATGCCCAGCATACCCTGCGCACCGCCAATGCCGCCGCCGGCCACGTGCTCGGCGTGGATCTCGCGCAGCGCATCGGCACGCCGCTGGAGCAGCTTGGCGGCGGCTATCCGCACCTGGCCTTGTTTGTGGAAACGCTGCGCGCGCATTTATCGGAATCGACTCAGGAATGGCGCGAAGAGATCGTACTTTCCGGCACCGGCGGACGGCAGATTCTGCTGTGCCGCGGCACCTTGCTGACGCGTGGCGAGGACACTCAGCAGGCCGATCATCTGATCGTGTTTGATGACGTCACCACACTGGTGCAGGCGCAGCGTGATGCGGCCTGGGGAGAGGTGGCGCGGCGCCTCGCGCACGAATTCAAGAATCCGCTCACCCCCATTCAACTCTCCGCCGAGCGCCTGCGCCATAAATATCTCAAGACCATGAATGAGCAGGATGCCGAGGTGCTGGACCGCTCCACGCACACCATCGTGCAGCAGGTGGAGGTGATGAAAGACATGGTCAACGCCTTCGCCGAGTATGCGCGCAACCCGCAGATGCGCCCGCGACTGTTGAATCTCAACCAACTCATTAACGAGGTGCTGGATTTATACCGCGGGGAAAAGGCCGGCGCGCAATTCTCCGTGCAATTAGACCCTGAAGTGCCTAATATTGAGGCCGACCCGGGACGCCTGCGCCAACTCCTGCATAATCTAATCAAGAATGCGCTGGAGGCCATGGGCAGCAAGCGCGGCGCGCGCGTGACCATCAGTACGCGTTGCGTAGGAGAGCCCGATTGTCCATTCGTGGAACTGCGTGTGCAAGACCGTGGGCCGGGCATCCCCGAGGAAATACTCAGCCAGTTATTTG
>DATECT010000166.1:0-12187 GCA_035286765.1 Gammaproteobacteria bacterium | reverse complement strand
CGGTGAGACGGCGGACACTTTAGCCGCATTGCGCGAGGCCAAGCGTCTGGGCTTCGGCCATTCGCTGGCGATCTGTAACGTGCCGGAGAGTTCATTGGTGCGAGAATGCGATCTGGTGTTGATGACGCGCGCCGGCCCCGAAATCGGCGTGGCCTCCACCAAGGCGTTTACCACGCAATTGGTGGCCCTGCTATTATTGACCGTGGTGTTGGGGCGCCGGCAGGGCATGGACCCGGCCAAAGAGCGGGAGATCGTCGCCGAACTCACCGCGCTACCGGCGCAGATCGCGCAAACCCTGAAAATCAACGATGAGATTAAAGCCCTGGCGGAACAATTCGCGGATAAACAGCACGCCCTGTTTTTAGGGCGCGGCGCGCACTACCCGGTGGCAATGGAGGGGGCATTGAAACTCAAGGAGATTTCCTATATCCATGCCGAGGCCTATCCGGCGGGCGAGTTGAAGCATGGGCCGCTGGCCTTGATTGACGCGGAGATGCCGGTTATCGCCGTCGCGCCGAATAATGATTTGCTGGAAAAATTAAAATCCAATCTGCAGGAGGTGCGCGCGCGCGGCGGACAGTTAATCGTGTTTGCCGACACCGCCGCCGGAGTGCGCTCGGAAGAAGGGGTGCAGGTGATTAATGTCGGCCACAGCGAAGACTGCGTGTCGCCTATTATTTATACCATTCCCCTGCAATTGCTGGCCTATCATGCCGCCGTATTGAAGGGCACCGACGTTGATCAACCGCGCAATTTGGCAAAATCGGTAACGGTGGAATAAAACTAAAAATGTATATTTAGCAGCCCGTAGCGTGCGCTGCGCGCACGATTCAAATTCCATTCGTGCGCGCAGCGCACGCTACAGCAAGCCCGACAGGCTCAAGCCTTTTCCACGCTGCGAGCCCTACGCTTTTTCGGCGCGGGCTTTTTTGTCTTAACGCCGGAAATGGCCGACAGTAAGCTTAATAGACTGCGGCACACCTCATCCGGCAACTTCCCCGAGGCGGACAAACTGACCAAGGTATCAAGCAACTCACGAGCCTTGGGCGATGCTTGGGCGTAGCGCCGGGTGAGTTGACGCAAGGATTTGTCTTGCAGCACGCTATAGCCCGCGCCCTCTTCCCGGATCTCAAGGCCGGCCTGGGCCTCCGCCTCTCTGAATAACTCCGACAACTGCACTCCCAAGGCGCGGGCCAGCGCCGCCAGCAGTTCGTCACTGTGCCCTTGTATGCCCCGCTCCACCCTGGATATGTTGGCCGGATCCGTTCCCGCGGCGTAGGCCACATCGGCCAAATTCAGCCCGCGCGCTTTGCGTAAGCGGCGTAGTGTGGCCCCAAGCTGGGTTCGTTTAATGATCATGGGCGCGAATGTGCCAATAATATGCGTCAAATGCAAAGCGCCATGCGCAAACATATGTTGATATTATTTGCGTTATACGCAAACATAGCCATGGGGCAGGCATGCTCATGGGCGATGGTGCGGCAGCGACAGGTTACCAGGGGTTCCGTGAACGAACATTAATAGCCATCGCTAAAAAAGCGCATATTATGGGGGTTTGCTACTTACGATGGCACAAATTAGTACCGAACAGATTCCGCTCGGGATAATCATTCCGGAATTAGTAGAACCTTACCGCACGTTGTTGACAGAGATCGTGAAGGGTATCGAGCGACGGACGGGTAGTGCCAGGTATTTCGTCCTGAAAGGCGAGAGTGGCGCGGATAATTTAAGCGATTGGGCACAAGCGCACGCTAGTGCAGCACTGATCGCCTTGGGCTGGCGCAGCGTGGAGGCGGCGCAGCGTCTTAACGGCAGCGTACCCATCATCGCCGGGGCGACCATCTTAAATCGCGCGCTGCTTAATTCTAACGTCACGGGAATTACCCTGCGCACCGACCCGCACGTGGCCCTGGCACGACTGAAGGCCCTGGTGCCGGGGGTCAGGCGTGTGCACGTGGTGTACAACCCCGGTGACCATACCTGTTTAATGGAGCGCGCGTGGGATGCCGCTGAGCAACTGAATCTGACCTTGCTCGATTACCGGGTGGATGCGCCAAAATTGAGCGCCCATGTGCAGACTTACCGACACCTGTCGCGGCAGTTCCTTGATCAACACGACGCCCTGTGGCTATGCGATAACCTGATCAGTGTGGAGGAGGGGATGGTTTTACCATTGTTGCTCGAATTGGCATGGCGTAATCGCGTGGTATTGTTTTCGGAAAATCCACAACATGCCAGACAGGGTGCGCTGTTTGCCTTTGTCCCTAATTATGCGCGGCTGGGGGAGCAGTTGGCCGAGATGGCATTTGCGTGTCTGGTGCAGCCGGCTAAGATTCCGGCGATAGCTCCCGTAGCGGAGGTATCGCTGCTGATTAATTTACGCACCGCAGGCCGGCTGGGCATTGCGGTCGCGCGGCGGGCACAGAGTGGCCATTTGACGCTCTTGCCCGGGGGCATGGTGATGGACTGAGCCCTAGTAAAAGCGCTGTGTACCCGCCACTATTTCCCGCCGAAGAGTCGCCGCCGATTTGCCGATAGGGGATGCGCTAAGCCAAGATTTAGCGAGAAAAATACCGCATTTTTTAGCAGACTGCTGGTCATATATACATGCGCCATGCGCTTGCTAAACCGCATAAGCAAAAGTATATGTGTTATAGCCAGGCCCCACCCCAAGTTAGGTTTTATTGCAGAAACGCGCGGATAACAACAAACCCGTTGTGTGCGAGGGAAAATTTGTTATCCGGTAAATTGTGCTGAAGGAGGTTGCCAAATGAGCAAGGTACTTGAAGAAGTCCTGGCGGCAAATGCCCGCTATGCCCAAGGCTTTGGTGACCAAGGCAAGTTACCCTTGCCACCCGCCCGCAAGTTCGCGATCCTCACCTGCATGGACGCGCGACTGCAACCGTCCAAGTATGCCGGACTCGCTGAAGGAGACGCCCACGTGATACGAAACGCGGGTGGCCGGGCGAGCGATGACGCTATACGGTCATTAGTCATTTCGTATAAGTTGCTGGGCACGCGGGAGTGGTTTGTCATCCATCACACAAATTGTGGCATGGAATTATTTACCGATGAAATCATGCGCAATCTGCTCGCAAACAGCCTAAAGACTGCCAGTTTTGACGGAAAGGTTTGGCACGATAGCGGGGCAGATCACGGGTCCACGGAGGGTCAATTTATAGATTGGCTGACGATCACGGAGCAATCAAAAAGCGTGGCGGCGGACGTTGGGCGCATTCGGAACCATCCTTTGGTGCCCGGCGACATCCCTATCTACGGGTATATCTACGACGTTACAACGGGACGATTGGTGGAGGTTCCCGAAGCCACTGAGATGGGCAAGGCGCGATAGTTCACCAAGCGTTTGCCCGCAACCTAATCCGCGGGTGCAGCGGATGCATCGCTGAACCGCAGTTCGATAATAGCTATGTTGTTAAGGACGGTAAAGAAAGGACTCGCTTGTGGATCAACCGATAACCTTCCAAGGTAATAGTCGCCCCGCGATCTTTGGCGAAGTATTATTCGATGTCTTTCCCGACGGTTCCGAGAGGCTGGGCGGCGCGCCGTTTAATGTCGCTTGGCATTTGCAGGCGCTGGGGTTAAATCCGTTATTGATCAGCCGCGTCGGCAACGATGCCGAGGGCCGCCAAGTATTGGATGCCATGCATGTATGGGGCATGGATACCAGTGGCGTGCAGACGGACACCGCTCATCCGACCGGCACGGTCAAGGTCGATATCTATCGGGGCGAACCCAGTTACACCATCCTACCCTCTCAAGCATATGATTTTATCGATTATGCACAGGCGCAACGGGCGGTAGAGCACATTCCTATTGCACTGCTTTATCACGGCACCCTAATTGCGCGCAGCTCTTCCTCCTATCAGGTGCTGCAAGCCTTGCGCACTCATTTGAAATGCCCGGTGTTTGTGGACATCAATCTGCGCAGCCCATGGTGGAGCGGTGGTATTGTCGAATCCACATTGCGTGGCGCACAGTGGGTCAAGATGAACGGCCAGGAATTGGCGGAGATAGTAAATAGCCCTGTGCTTGAGACTGCTCAGGTCGGGAATGTCGCACGCGAGTTGGGCGAGCGCTATCAATTGCAATTATTGGTTGTCACGCTGGGCGCGGAGGGCGCGTATTTCGTAACGCAAGACAAGGCCGACTATGCCTTAGCGAATAAAGTGGAGGTAGTGGATAGTGTCGGTGCGGGTGATGCCTTCAGTGCGGTTACCTTATTGGGGTTGATGCGCACATGGCCGCTGTTGCTCACCCAGCAGCGCGCCTTGGAGTTCGCTGCGGCGATCTGCCGGATTCCGGGCGCCCTCAGCCATGACCCCGTCTTTTACCGGGAATATCGCACACGCTGGGAGATGGAGTGACGACCGGCACCGGGCTCTACATCGTATTGGTGAGCATCCACGGTCTGATCCGCGGACATGATTTGGAGCTGGGCCGCGATGCCGATACCGGCGGGCAGATTACCTATGTGGTGGAACTGGCGCGCGCGTTGATTGCCCATCCCGATGTACAGAAAGTGGATGTATTAACGCGCCGGGTGATCGACCCGAAGATCCATCACGACTATGGCGAGCCTTTTGAAGATGTAGCTCCAGGGGCCACCATCGTGCGCCTGCCGTGCGGGCCGCGACGCTACTTGCGCAAAGAGGTGTTGTGGCCTTACCTGGATAGCTTCATCGACCATGCCCTACAGCATGTGCGGCGCGTGGGGCGCATTCCCGATCTCATCCATAGCCACTATGCCGACGCGGGCTATGTGGGCGCGCGCCTGGCCGGGCTGCTCGGCATACCGCTGATCCACACCGGCCATTCGCTGGGACGCGTGAAGCGCAAGCGCCTCATCGAGCAGGGGATGAAAAGATCCATCATTGAATCGCATTACAGTATGAACCAGCGTATCGAGGCGGAAGAAACAGTGCTCGATAGCGCCGCGCGTGTGATTGCCAGCACCCGTCAGGAGGTGGACGAGCAATACAGTCTTTATGATAATTATCAGCCGCGGCGCATGCGCGTGATCCCGCCCGGCATCGATTTGAGCCGCTTTCACCCGCCCGCGCGCGGCGAGCCCGCCCCACCCATCAGGAGGGTGCTCGAACGCTTTCTGCATGACCCCGATAAGCCGATGATCCTGGCCTTGTCGCGTCCCGATGAGCGCAAGAACATCGCCACACTCATCAAGGCTTATGCGGAAAACACTGCGTTGCGCGAGTTGGCCAATCTGGTGCTGGTGCTGGGCAATCGTGACGATATAAGCGGTCTGGAGCGCGGCCCACGCGAGGTGCTCACCGATTTGCTGCTGCTGGTGGATCGCTATGATCTGTACGGCAGTATCGCCTTTCCCAAGCACCACGATGCGCAGGATGTGCCGGACTTGTACCGCTTCGCGGCCAAGACCCATGGAATATTTGTCAATCCTGCGCTTACCGAGCCCTTCGGCCTGACCTTGGTGGAGGCCTCGGCGAGCGGCTTGCCGATTATCGCCACCGAGGATGGTGGCCCGCGCGATATTATCGGTTATTGCAAGAACGGCCTGCTGATCAACCCGCTTGATGCGCAGCGCATGGGCGAGGCGATACTGGAGGTGCTGACCAACCGCGAGCGCTGGCGGCGCTGGTCCAAAAGCGGGGTGCGTGGTGCGCACCAGTATTTTTCCTGGAGCAGCCATGTGCGCCGTTATTTAACCTCCGTGCATAAGGTGATTGAGCGCAGTGTGCGCACGGCATCGACCTTCAAAGGACGTTTGCCCACTGTCGATCGCATGCTGGTATGCGATATCGACAACACCTTGCTCGGCGATCCGGCCGCGCTTAAAGAATTACTGGAACGCGTGCGCCACGTGAACGGCAATGTGGGTTTTGGGGTGGCCAGCGGGCGCCGCATCGAAACCCTGCTGCGGGCGCTGAAGGAGTGGGATATACCGCTGCCGTATTTATTCATCAGCTCCGTGGGCAGTGAAATTCATTACGGCCCGCGTATTATAGAAGACAGCGGCTGGCAGAAACATATCCACTATCGCTGGAAACCGGAGGCGTTGCGCGCCGCGATCAGCAGCCTGCCCGGCATCCGTCTCCAGGCACAGGAGAGTCAGCGCAAATATAAAATCAGTTATTACATCAACCCCTATAGCGCACCCAGTCTGCGTGAGATCAAACGCCATCTGCGCAAACAGGATTTGCACGCCAATGTCATTTATTCGCACCAGCGCTATCTCGACCTGTTGCCGATACGCGCCTCCAAAGGACTGGCCTTGCGCTACATTGCCCTCAAGTGGGGCATTCCCCTCGAGCGTTTCCTGGTGGCGGGCGATTCCGGCAATGATGAAGAGATGTTGAGCGGGAATACCTTGGGCGTGGTGGTGGGCAATTACAGCCCCGAACTGGAACGGCTGCGCGGCAAGCCGCGTATCTACTTTGCCCAGGGCCATTACGCCTGGGGAGTCATAGAAGGCATTGAGCATTACAACTTTTTAGGCGAGGTAAGTATACCCAATGAGGAACTCTAAAGATGATAGAAGGCCTAGCTGATTATTTACCGCAACACCGTGAACAAGTCTATCTCGTATTACACCGCTATCTCGGTCTTAACAGATCCTTTCTGTTGCGCTCGGAATTGTGGGATGAATTTCAGGGCCTGAGTCAAACGCCGGGCGGCAAAGACATCGGCAACACGCCCTTGGCAACCATGATCCGCCATGCGCAAGAGGCAATAGTGCAGGCGCCGTGGATATATTTTGCCGTGCGCCCGCGCGTGGCGCGTTGGATCTATCTGCGTTTTCATAGTGAGACCCTGGATTATGAAGATATCTCCATCTCGGAATATCTCTATATCAAAGAGCGCGTGGTGGCCGGCCCCGAGCAAGTGAAGGAATGGCCGCTAAAGATTGACCTCAGCCCCTTCAACCGGAATTTTCCAAAACTTCAGGAGACTCGTTCTATCGGACGCGGCGTCACCTTTCTCAACCGCCACCTCTCCAGTGAATTATTTAAGGATCTCGACAAGGGCGGCAAACACCTGCTCGACTTCCTGCGCGTGCACCAGGCGCAGGGCATGCAATTGATGCTAAATCAGCGCATCACCAATGTCGCAACGCTGCGCAATGCCCTGCGCCGTGCCGATGAATATCTAGCGGCGCAGCCAATCAGCGGCACCTGGGGAATGGTCGGCCAGAGTTTGCAATACCTCGGCTTCGAGCCCGGCTGGGGGCATAGCGTGGAGCGCATGCGTGACACCATGAGTCTGCTTTCCGACATCCTGGAGGCCCCGGAGCCGAGCAGCCTTGAATATTTTCTGGCGCGCATACCGATGATTTTCAAGCTGGTGATCCTATCGCCGCATGGCTACTTCGGGCAGGCCAAGGTGTTGGGCCTGCCCGATACCGGCGGGCAGGTGGTCTACATCCTCGATCAAGTACGCGCTCTGGAAAAAGAAATGCGCCGCCGCATCGCCGAGCAGGGCCTGGATATCGAACCGCAGATCCTGGTGGTGACGCGGCTCATACCGGAGGCGCTGGGCACCACCTGCGACCAGCGCGTGGAGCATATCATGGGTACCAAGAGTGCTTCCATCTTGCGCGTACCATTCCGCCAGCCCTCCGGCGAGATAGTGCCGCACTGGATCTCGCGCTTCGAGATTTGGCCTTACCTGGAACGCTTCGCCACCGATGCACAGAAGGAAATCCTGGCGGAGTTGAGCGGTTCACCAGACCTAATCGTGGGCAACTATTCCGACGGCAACCTGGTCGCCACCCTGCTGTGCGAGCGTCTGCATGTTACCCAATGCAATATCGCCCACGCCCTGGAGAAGACCAAATACCTCTACTCCGATTTATATTGGAAGGAAAACGAAGCGCATTACCATTTTTCCTGCCAGTTTACCGCCGACCTGATCGCCATGAATGCGGCGGATTTTATTATCACCAGCACCTATCAAGAGATCGCCGGCAATATCGACAGCACCGGCCAGTATGAAAGTTACCACGCCTTCACCCTGCCGGGTCTATATCGTGTGGTGAGCGGCATCGATGTATTCGACCCCAAATTCAATATCGTCTCGCCCGGCGCCGATGCCGAGGTGTATTTTCCCCACACCCAAACCGCGCAGCGCCTAAAGGGCCTGCATGCCGAGATCGAAAATATTATTTATGGCACGGCTGTGGAAGAGTCGCGCGGTACTCTGGCCGACCGCAACAAGCCGCTGTTGTTTAGCATGGCGCGCCTCGATCACATCAAAAACATCACCGGCCTGGTGGAGTGGTATGGGCGCAATCCGCGGCTGCGGGAGCTCGCCAATCTGCTCGTTATCGCCGGCCATGTCGATGCGGCACGCTCCGGTGACCGCGAGGAGCAGCAGCAGATCGCGCGCATGCATGAATTGATCGACCAGTATGGTCTGGACAAGCAGGTGCGCTGGCTCGGCGTGCACCTGGAGAAGAATTTGGCCGGTGAATTTTACCGCGTGATTGCCGATCAGCGCGGCGCCTTTATCCAGCCTGCCCTGTTCGAGGCCTTCGGCCTGACCGTGGTGGAGGCCATGACCTCCGGGCTGCCCACCTTCGCAACTCAATACGGCGGGCCGTTGGAGATTATCGAGCACGGCAGCTCCGGTTTTCATATCGACCCGAACCATGGTGAGCAGGCGTCCGCCACCATCGTCGATTTTCTAGAACGTGCCGCGCGCGAGCCGCACTATTGGGATGCTATTTCACAGGGTGCTATCAAGCGCATACAAAGCCGCTACACCTGGGAACGGTATGCCGAGCGCATGATGACCTTGTCGCATATCTACGGCTTTTGGAAATACGTCACCAATCTGGAGCGTGATGAGACGCGTCGTTACTTAGAAATGTTTTACACGCTGCAATTCCTGCCGCGCGCGGCGACTGTGGAATCGTGATAGAGCCTGTCCGCATATTTCTGTTCCCAGCGCCAGGCGTGTTCGATAATGGTATTAAGCTCGGCATGTTCAGGCTGCCAGTTCAACATCCGGCGCGCTAAGGCTGCATCCGCCACCAGCCGCGCGGGGTCGCCCGCGCGGCGCGACGCGGTCACGGCCATGATCGGTTTTCCGGTGATACGACGCGCCGCCTCGATCACTTCATGTACGGAAAAACCGCTGCCGTTGCCGAGATTGTAGGCTGCGCTTTGGCCCTGCTGTCGTAATGTGTTCAGCGCAAACAAATGGGCCTGGCATAAGTCCACAATATGAATGTAGTCGCGGATGCAGGTGCCGTCAGGGGTCTCGTAGTCAGCGCCATAGACCTCAATACGCTCGCGCCGGCCCGAGGCGACTTGCAATACCAACGGGATCAAATGGGTCTCGGGTTCGTGACGCTCACCCAGCAGGCCAGACGGGTCCGCGCCCGCTGCATTAAAATAACGCAGACAAATACTTCTCAATCCATAGGCCTGATCGTAATCGGCCAGCACCTGCTCTACCATCCACTTGGAACGCCCATAGGGATTGATGGGGTTCTTGGCATGCCGTTCATCAATGGGGATGTAATGCGGCTCGCCGAAGATCGCGGCGGTGGAGGAGAAGATAAAATTATTTATCCCATGCGCGACCATCGCATCCAATAAGGTCAATGTGCCGACCAGGTTGTTGTGATAATACTTGTCGGGGTGCTGTACCGATTCGCCGACCTGGATAAAGGCGGCGAAGTGCATCACGCCATCAAAGTGATGGCTGCTGAAAAGATTGTCCAGCAGCGCCCGATCACCCAGATCGCCCAATACAAACTCGCCGCCCAACACGGCGTCGCGGTAGCCGGTCGAGAGGTTGTCGAGGGTAACCACGTCATGCCCGCTATCCAACAGCAGTTTAACCATGTGCGAGCCGATGTACCCGGCCCCGCCGATAATAAGTAATTTCATAAACTACGTCCTTGTAATAATAGTTAATGGCGCATTGTTTTTATCATGGACTGCTTAGGCCGCGAGTGCTTGCAGATAAGCATCGTACGTTTTGCGTGCGATCGTCTCCCAGTTATAGCGTTCCCGCAACCACAGCCGTTGTGCATCACGCTGCTGTTGGCTCAATGGCTGCCGGGCAACCCGTTGCAGTGTGGCTGCCAGCGCCCGTACATCACCGAGTGGAAAATAGTTTTCACTGGCCAGGCCAATCTCTAAATTGGCCGGTATGGCGCTGGCGATCACGGGTATGCCAAAACTCAAGGCTTCTAATAGAGCGATCGGCAATCCCTCATGCGAGGACGGCAGCACAAAGCTGCCGGCGTATGCATACAGTTCCTGTAACGCCGTGCCGGTTTGAAACCCGGCACACACCACATTGGGGGTCGTCTCGGCCTGGGCCAATACATTGCGGGCATATTCATCGGGGTGATCGGAGGCGCCCACCAATACCAGCTTCCAGCCGTCCATGTCGGCCAGCGAGAAGGCCTGGATCAAATCCAGGTGGCGCTTCTCCGGCACCAGGCGGCTTACCAGCAGCACATAACGGCCTGCTGTTAAATCAAACTGCCGTAGTGCCGCAGTGGTAGTGGGTAGTACCGGGAGGGCCACGCCATTGTGAATCAATACCGAGTCGATGTGGTGTTTGGTGCGCACCAGTTTGCGGATCACCTGCGAGATGACGATGCGCTGATGAGAAAAGCGCATGCCTAAACGTTCGCCGGCGCGCAGTATCCAGCGCGAGAAGTAGCCCCATTTCTGGCGCTCGTAATCGGGGCCGTGGTGCGTTACCACCACGCGCAGACCGAGCAGCCGTGCCAAGGGCACCATGAGCGCAGGGCCGATGGCGTGAATGTGGAGTATATCGGGCCGCTTGATGGCAGCATACAATACCCCGAGCAAGGTGTGAATAATCGCCTCCAGGCCTTTTGCGCGCGGCGACCATACGCGGCTGAATTTTATACCGCGCCATTCGTTTAAGCGGCTGTGTTTCATATACGGTGCACGTCCTATCACCTCTACTGTGCAGCCTAAATTAATCAGTAATGGGTAAAGATGCTCGGCGTGGGTTTCCACGCCCCCCTGCACGCCGGGAAAGCCACGCAAGCCTAATACCATGATCGTGACTGGTCGCGTTTTACTGCCAACCAGTTCAAGTGTTCGCTGAGAGTAAGCGTCCATGCCAGTAACTCCCTTTATAGTGAACTGATGTTCGGTTAATTTGATTTATTTTTTGTGATTAGCGCCCTATATCCGTTACTCCCTTTTTGGTTTTGTTATACCGGTCTTACCAGACGTATTGACTGCTTAAGCTTGAAACGCCCAATTCGCTGTAGAGATTGAGCAAGTTCTCCAGATAGTTCATTGCCGTGAAATCCGTTTCGACCCAGGTACGCGCGGAATGTCCCATTTCTATTAGCGCCTTATCCGGGCTATCGGCAAAACGCCTTAAGGCGGCTGCCAGTGATTGCACGTTGCCGCTTTCAAAGGTGATGCCGGTCTCATTTTCACGGATCAGTTCGGGTATGCCGCCGATGGCGGCGCCGATAACCGGCCTGCCGAGCGCATAAGCTTCAAGGATGCTCATGGGCGCATTCTCATACCACTCCGATGGCAAAACCACGGCGCGGGATTGGCGGATTAAGTCATGCAAGGTCGTGCCGCTTTGATAGCCGAGAAATTGCACCTGTGCGCCGCTTTGAGCCGCCAGTTGTTTGAGCGTGTCTTCCTCGGGGCCGGTGCCCACAATCAACAGGGCTACCTGTGCCTGTGCCGCGGCCTTGATCAGGGTAGCCAAGCCTTTTTCAGGGCCCAGCCGGCCAAAAAATAAAAAGGGTTTGCCTAGGGCGTAATCAGGATGATGGGTTTCCACATCGACAAAATTGGGAATATGTACAAAGCGCTTGCGCTCCCAACCCCACTCCACCAGTTTTTCCAGATAGAAGCGGCTGGGGGTGATAAAGCGGCTGATATTGTCTGAGTATGAGTGCAGCACGCGGTGCATCACGCTTTCCAGCCACACCATGCCGCTCAGCGTGCGCGAATTTTTAATACAGCGATGCACCACAACATTATGTAAATCGCCGAGCTTGCAGCGCTCGCAGACGCCGTCATGGGTGAGCATCTTATAGGCCGGACACGCCAATTTAAGGTCGTGCAGGGTAAGCACAGTGGGGATGTGGCGGCGTTTTAACAGCCCGAAGATCGACGGCGAGATATGGTGATAGACATTATGGGCGTGTGCGATATTCGGC
>DATECT010000165.1:0-14126 GCA_035286765.1 Gammaproteobacteria bacterium | reverse complement strand
GAACTGCGACCCTAGATTGGAGGTCATCACGATCACGGTGTTGCGGAAATCCACCGTGCGGCCTTGGCCGTCGGTGAGGCGGCCGTCATCGAGCACTTGCAGCAGGATATTAAACACATCGCTGTGCGCCTTCTCGATCTCGTCCAATAAGATCACCGAATAAGGACGCCGCCGCACCGCCTCGGTGAGATAGCCGCCCTCTTCGTAGCCGACATAACCGGGCGGGGCGCCGATCATGCGCGCCACCGAATGCTTTTCCATGAATTCGGACATGTCGATGCGCACCATGGCCTCGTCGGTATCGAACAGGAACCCGGCCAGGGCCTTGCACAGTTCCGTTTTGCCCACGCCGGTGGGGCCGAGAAACAGGAAGGAGCCGTTCGGGCGGTTGGGATCGGAGAGTCCGGCGCGTGAGCGGCGGATGGCATCGGCGACGGCCTTCACGGCCTCGTCCTGGCCCACCACGCGCGCGTGCAGTGCCTCTTCCATGCGGAGCAATTTTTCGCGCTCGCCCTCCAGCATTTTCGACACCGGTATGCCGGTCCACTTCGACACGACCTCGGCAATCTCTTCCTCGGTCACCGCGTTGCGCAGCAGCTTTTTCTCCTGCACCTGCATCTCGGCCTGGGTGGCCATGTCGAGTTGTTTTTGCAATTCCGGGATGCGCCCGTACTGCAATTCCGACATGCGCGCGAGATCACCGGCGCGGCGCGCGGTTTCCATGTCCATGCGTGCGCGATCCAGCGCCTCTTTGATGTGTTGCGTGCCTTGCAGCGCGGCCTTTTCGGATTTCCAAATTTCCTCCAGTTCGGAATATTCGCCCTCAAGTTTGGTAATTTCAGTCTGCAAATTTTCCAGACGTTTGCGCGAGGCCTCGTCGGTCTCTTTTTTCAGGGCCTCGCGCTCGATCTTGAGCTGAATCAGGCGGCGCTCCAGGCGGTCCATTGACTCCGGTTTGGAATCGATTTCCATGCGGATGCGGCTGGCGGCCTCATCTACCAGATCGATGGCCTTGTCGGGCAGATTGCGGTCGGTGATGTAGCGGTGTGATAAGGTCGCGGCGGCCACGATGGCGGAGTCGGTGATGTCCACGCCGTGATGGACTTCGTATTTTTCCTTCAGCCCGCGCAGGATGGCAATGGTATCTTCCACGCTGGGCTCGTCGACCAGCACGCGCTGGAAGCGCCGCTCCAGGGCGGCGTCTTTTTCGATGTGCTTGCGGTATTCATCCAGCGTGGTCGCGCCTACGCAGTGCAGCTCGCCGCGCGCCAGTGCCGGCTTCAACATATTGCCGGCGTCCATCGCGCCCTCGGCCTTGCCGGCGCCGACTACGGTATGCAACTCGTCGATGAATAAAATGATCTGGCCTTCCTGCTTGGAGACATCGCGCAGCACGGCCTTCAGGCGCTCCTCGAATTCGCCGCGGTATTTGGCGCCCGCGATCAGCGCGCCCATGTCGAGCGAGAGCAGGCGCTTGTTCTTCAAACCCTCCGGCACTTCGCCGTTGATAATGCGCTGTGCCAAGCCCTCGACGATGGCGGTCTTGCCCACGCCGGGGTCGCCGATCAGCACCGGATTGTTCTTGGTGCGGCGCTGCAATACTTGGATGGTGCGGCGGATTTCTTCGTCGCGCCCGATCACCGGGTCGAGCTTGCCTTGCTCGGCACGCTCGGTGAGATCGATGGTGTATTTTTCCAGCGCCTGACGCTGCTCTTCGGCGTTCGGGTCATCCATTTTCTGGCCGCCGCGCATCTGTTCGATGGCCTTTTCCAGCGTGCCCTTGGCCGCCCCGGCCTTGCGCAGCAACTCGCCCAAGGTACCTTTGTCCTCCAGCGCCGCCAGCACGAATAGTTCGCTGGAAATATATTGGTCCTTGCGCTGCTGCGCGAGCTTATCGGTGAGGTTGAGCAGCCGCGCCAGGTCGTTGGAGATGTGCACGTCGCCGCTGTTGCCCTCCACCTTGGGCAGGCGGTCCAAGGCCACGCCTAACTGCGAGCGCAGGGCGTTGATGTTGACATCGGCCTGGGTGAGCAAATGACGCACCGAGCCGCCCTGCTGATCGAGCAGCGCGGTCATCAAATGCACCGGTTCGATGAATTGGTGATCGCGCCCCACCGCCAGGCTTTGCGCCTCGGCCAGGGCCATTTGAAATTTTCCGGTTAATTTATCCATGCGCATGGGGCGATCTCTCGTATAGGGCTTGTTAGTTATATTGGGACGTATCCGCGTGGATTCAAGCTGGATAGCGAAAATTACCCGTTCAAAACAAACTAAGATTAGCGGCGGCAAGCGCGGGAAGGCAGATAACCGTATCTCCCACCCGGATCAGCCCACCCTCCAGCACGCGCGCGGTCAGCCCGCCGTGGCCGCGCATGGCGTTATAACCGCCAGCGCCGAGATTCTCTTCCATGCGCGAGCATGGATGGCACAAGCCCGTGCCTTCCAGCAGCACCGCGCCGATGCGAAATTGCTTATTCTTCAAGGCCAGCAGATTGATGCCGGAGATCACCAGATTGCGCCGGAGTACTGAAAAAGACAAGTCGGCCCGGCCCGTTAAGGCGGCGACGACCGCCAGGTGTTCGAATTGAATCAGCGTGACTTGGCGCTTGCCTCCTCGCCGCGCGTGATGATCGCCGAGAATGCCGCCATCGGTAATCAGCTCCGCTTGTGTCACGGACTGCATAGCTGCCCGGCGCCGCGGACTCAGCCCTATCGCTTCGAGGCGCCCGCTTTGCGGTATCTCGGCCAGCAATTCCGCCATCGTTTGCATTTGCGTGTCTTGACAGTTATCCGCTATAGAGGCAAGGTTACCATCCAAACCGCGCCCGCGAGGAACAATAATGACCGACTGTACCCTGAAGTCCAACACCCTGTCCGTAAAAATTGCCAGCCAAGGCGCCGAATTGCAGTCGCTGAAAATGGCCAACGGCCACGAGCTATTGTGGCAAGCCGACCCGGCGGTGTGGGGCCGGCATGCGCCGCACCTGTTTCCTATCGTGGGGCGCTTAAAGAACGATACGCTGGTACACGAGGGCAAGTCCTACCGTCTAAACAACCACGGCTTCGCGCGCGATTTGGAATTTACCATCGTGGAGTGCTCGACCACGCACTGTACTATGATGTTGACGGACTCGGAACAGACCCGCGCCTGTTACCCGTTTGCCTTTGAGCTACACGTTACCCATACCCTGCAAGATCACACTTTAGTGATTACTTATATAGTGCGCAATCCCGCCAATAAACCCTTGCTGGCCAGTGTGGGCGCCCACCCGGCCTTTATGTGGCCGCTTAAGCCGGGTATCGCACGTGACGCGCATACCATTACCTTCGAGCAGGACGAGCACGCGCCGATTCGGCGCTTGAAGGGCGGCTTGGTGCAACAACAGACCTTCCCCACCCCGGTACATACCAAGACACTACACCTGCGCGACACGCTGTTTATCGATGACGTGGTGATGTTCGATGCGCTTAACAGCCGCTCCCTGGTCTACACCGCCCCCGGCGCGCCCAAGCTCCATATCAATTTCCCCGGCTTCCCGCACCTGGGCATTTGGACCAAACCCAATGCCGGTTTTGTGTGCATCGAACCCTGGCAGGGCCATGCCAGCCCGGAAAATTTCGACGGCGAATTTGCCGCCAAGCCGGGGGTGATCAACATTCCACCCGGGGACGAAGAGTCGTGGCAGTACAGCATCTCGGTAGAGCCATAACTACAAATCTTACCTCTGTCTTGGACCTTGGCCAGCCCTGCAACCATAGGCCAAGGTTCCACCGGCTGCTGCATTGCATAACCCAGCCACCCACGCCAAGGCACCACGCTTTAAGTTACCCGCAGGCGTTGCACCTTTGCGCCGAATTATTAGGGCCACCTGTTGTCCAATTTTTACCTCAAAGGCTGTAATACCGCTTCGGCGGCACGCTAAGTCGCTGATCGACTACTGAACGAACAGGTGCTCCGTTGGGCATTTCATCCTTAACCAAAGGAAATAGGGATATGGTTGATCAAAAACCCCGGAGGAACCAGGCAGCTGAAAAAAGCCGCGAAGTCGCGAAGTAAAGATAAGCAAACTCGGCGGTGCAAGAAGTATCCAGCAAGGAGGCGGCCAAAGGCCACCGAGGCGCCCTTAATTTGAAATTTCTTTTTTTAATTTAACTTAACCCCCACGCACAGGATGCGGCAGGGGAACGCCAACAAAGGAGGAGCACCATGGCGCAGCATAAAGCAGCAAAAGGTGAGACGCAGGATGCCCTGGACATGTTGCGTGAGGACCACAGGAACGTGCTGGCCCTCTTTGAGGAATATGAGAAGGCTGAAAACGCCAGGGCTAAACAGCAGATCGCCGATACGGTATTTGCAGGACTCGACCTGCATGCGCGGATTGAGGAGGAGCTTTTTTATCCCACCGTGCGCGAAGAAATCGGTGATGACGATCTCATGGACGAGGCCGAAGAGGAGCACCATGCCATCAAATTACTGATGGCGGAGTTGCAGGAAATGAAGGCGGGCGACGAGCACTATGACGCTAAATTCACCGTCATGTGCGAAAACGTCCGGCATCACGTGGAAGAGGAAGAGGCAGAGATGTTTCCCAAGGTGGAGACCTTAGACCTAGACCTGATGGATTTGGGCGAGCAAATGGCTGAACTGAGGCAAGAGCTTATTGACAATATCGATAAGCCGCGTGCGCCACGCCCCGGCAAGAAGGGCGGCGAGCCTGCCGCAAGCAGATCGCGCAACCCCGGGAAATGAAGCGAGACCCTGTTAAGCCAACAAAAAAAGGTCGCACGCAAAGGCACTAAAAAACCATGGAGAGTTACCAGCCACCTGATGAGTCTGTGCATCGTGTTACTTAATTACGGGTACGTGCTTTATTTAGCGTCTTTGCGTCTTTGCGTGAGGAAATAATTCCAAGGAGAACGTCTATGCTAGGGACTATCTTAATCATTTTATTGATCTTGTTGCTGGTCGGGGCCATACCTACTTGGCCCTATAGTAGCAACTGGGGTTATTACCCGAGCGGTTTACTGAGTTTAATCCTGATTGTGGTGCTGATTCTGGTATTAACAGGCCGCATCTAGCCGCGGCCTAAGCAGTTCTAAGGGTCTTGTCTTGCAGTCTTCGACGGAGGAGGAATACGCTATGGAAGCTCAACGAATTACCACACGCAGGTCTTATTTTTCCTGGATAAGCTGGGGCGCTATTTTTGCCGGGCTGGTGGTGGGCACGGCGAGCTATATGCTGCTAACGCTATTAGGCATCGCTGCCGGTCTGTCTGCCATTGATCCACAATCCGCCGAACCCGTGGGCAGTGTGCCGATTGCCACGGGCATCTGGACGGGCGTCAGCATGTGGATTTCCGCCTTTGTCGGCGGCTATGTGGCGGCACGCATGTCGGGCCTGTCCCGGCTGGCCGATGGCATATTCCACGGCTTTGTGGCCTGGGGCGTTACCACCTTGCTGTTTGCTTACTTGGCCACCACGGCCATGGGCTCACTACTGGGCGGCGCGGTCGGGATGCTCGGTCAAGGGTTAAAAACTGTAGGTCAGGGCGTAACGGCGACCGCCACCAGTAACGCCGGGGGCGGTGGTGCTATGAGCCAATTGGAGACCTTGATAAAAGGCGACAACGCCTCGGCGGGCAATATCACCACGGAGTCCTTGAATCAGTTGCAAGACCGGCTGAGGCAGGGTGATCGTGCCGGCGCGGTCAGCCTCATGGTCGAGCAAATGGGCTTCTCTTCTGATCGCGCCAATACCGTTGCCGATCAGGGCCTGGCCTTGTATGGCCAGTCGCCGCAGGCACGTCAAGCCGCCGATCAGGCCGTCAACACCTTGGCCGCCGCCTCATGGTGGCTGTTCTTCGGCATCCTGTTATCCATGGCACTGGGCATCTGGGGCGGCGCGGTCGGGGTGCGCACCACCAGTCACCGCAGCACAGAGTCTGCCAACACGCTTAGAACCACATAGCCCGCAAACCCGTAATGGGTAATGAGTAAACGGTAATGGGTGTAAAACCCGTAATGGGGTGAGCGAGTAAAGCTCGCGAACGCCAAGCCACGGAAGGCTTGGCTGGGGCGATGTCGCGGAGCAGGATAGCGTAGCGGCAGCGCATGAGTAAACGGTAACGGATAAAGACCAAAACCCATCACTCATCACCCATTACCCATCACGACTTTACCCAGATAAGGAGATCACGATGCCTGCTACGCATAAAAGCAGCAAATCCCTTTCCGCTGCCGGCAGTAAACAGAGGGTGCGCTTTGCCGTCGTCGGACTGGGCTATATCGCCCAGGCGGCGGTGTTGCCCGCCTTCGCCCACGCGCGCAATGCACAATTGGTGGCGCTGGTCTCCGACGACCCCGTGAAACTCAAAAAACTCAGCAAACAATACGGCGCCACGCACAGCTATTCCTATGAGCAATATGAGGCGTGTCTAAAGAGCGGCGAGATCGATGCGGTGTATATCGCCCTGCCCAATAATTTACACCGCGAATACACCACCCGCGCGGCACGTGCCGGTATTCATGTGCTGTGTGAAAAGCCCATGGCGATTACTGAAAATGATTGTGCGGTAATGATGGCCGCCGTTCAGAAACACGGTGTGAAGTTCATGGTCGCTTATCGTCTGCATTTCGAGAAGGCCAATATGCTGGCCGCCGAGATTGCGCGCTCGGGCAAGTTGGGCGAGGTGCGGCTGTTTAATTCGGTGTTCACTATGCAGGTCAAGCCCGGCGACATTCGTCTGCAACAACGCCTGGGTGGCGGCACGCTGTATGACATCGGGATTTATTGCATCAACGCCGCACGCTATCTGTTTGCGGCGGAGCCCCTCGAAGTGGTCGCGTTTACCGCCAATAACGGCGAGCAGCGCTTTGCCGAGGTTGAGGAAATCACCGGCGCGCTCCTGCGCTTTCCGGACGATCGCCTCGCCACCTTTACCTGCAGTTTTAACGGCGCGAATGTATCGTCGTATCACATTATCGGTAGCAAGGGCGATCTGCGCGTCAGCCCGGCCTATGAATATGCCGATGAATTGAAACACCAGCTTACTATCAAAGGTAAAACCCGCGAGCGCAGCTTCCCGCAGCGCGATCAATTTGGCGCCGAACTGCTGTATTTTTCCGAGTGCATTTTAGCTGATCAAGAACCTGAGCCATCCGGAAAAGAAGGCTTGGCCGACGTGCGCGTGATCCGCGCGCTCTACCGCTCGGCGCAAACCGGGAGGCCGGTACGTTTGGCCGAATTCGATAAGCGGCGCAGACCGGGCCTGCGCCAGGAGATAAGGTTGCCGGCGGTGCAAAAACCGCAGTTGCTGCATGCACAAGCCCCATCCGGCGGGTAGGTGAGGCACATCAATCTGAACTTCCGTGCCGTTTTCGTAACCTAACTATTATGACCTAAGCATTGAGAAGGCCCGATCAATCAAGGTTTGGGCAGCCATACACCATGTTATTCAAAAACCGCACTGAGGCAGGTCAAGTGCTGGCGTCCAAACTGAGCGCCTACGCCCAACTGCCCAATACAGTGGTACTGGCACTGCCGCGTGGCGGGGTGCCGGTGGCGTTCGAGGTTGCCAAGGCACTCGCCGTACCTCTAGACGTATTTCTGGTGCGCAAACTCGGCCTGCCCGGCCACGAGGAATTGGCCATCGGCGCGATCGCCATAGGTGGGGTGCGTGTGCTCAATAATGATGTGGTGGGGCATTTACGCATCCCGGCTGAGGTGATTGATAAGATCACCGCGCGCGCGCAGCGTGAATTAACGCGCCGCGAGCAGCATTATCGTGCGGGGCGCAGCCCCCTGCAGGTGCGTGGCTGGACCGTCATATTAGTGGATGACGGACTGGCGACCGGCTCTTCCATGCGCGCCGCCATTGGCGCATTACGCTTGCTGGAGCCTGCCGTTGTGGTGGTGGCCGTGCCGGTGGCGGCACGCGCTACTTGCAAGGAACTACAACCGCTAGTCGATGAGGTGGTGTGCGCCATGACACCGGAACCGTTCACGGCAGTGGGTTTGTGGTATGAGGATTTTTCGCAAACCAGCGATGAGGAAGTACGCGAGTTATTGCAGCGCGCCGGCCCCCAGGCATTGCGCCAGGCCGGTTGAGTGACACGTAGTCTCACTATCCCGCAAGGAGGACAGGAATGGCCGCCGTTCCCATTCCCACACTAATCAGCACCGTGCGCAATAGCGCCTACCCGCTCACCGGTGCCGCCACGGATTACGATCCGTTATTGGCATTGATCGGCGATGCGCGTTTGGTCTTGCTTGGCGAGGCCTCGCACGGCACCCACGAGTTTTATCGCGAGCGCGCGCAAATCACCAAGCGCCTGATTACCGAACGCGGCTTTAACGCCATTGCCGCGGAGGCCGATTGGCCGGATGCTTACCGGGTCAACCGTTACGTGCGCGGCGTTTCGGACGATGCCGAGGCCATCGATGCGCTGGGCGATTTCCGGCGTTTCCCCGCCTGGATGTGGCGCAACGCCGATGTATTGGACTTTATCGGCTGGCTGCGCGCCTATAACGATGGCCGTACCGGGGCAGACGCCCACGCGGGTTTTTACGGGCTGGATCTCTACAGCCTGCACCGCTCGCGCGAGGCCGTGCTGCATTACCTGGATAGAATCGATCCCGAGGCCGCCCAGCGCGCCCGTTATAAGTACGGGTGTTTCGACCATTTCGGGGACGACGTGCAGGACTACGCGTATGCGGCGGGCCTGGGCCTCAGCTCGTCTTGTGAAAATGAGGTTATCCACGTGCTAGAGGCGCTGCGCAACCAAGCGGCGGCGTATCTTGCCCGCAATGGCCGTGGCGCGCACGATGAATTTTTCTATGCGGAACAGAACGCCCTCCTGGTCAAAAATGCCGAGCACTATTACCGCTCCATGTTTCAGGCGCGCGTCTCGTCCTGGAATTTGCGCGACCAGCACATGGCGGAGACGCTACAGGCATTACTCGATCACCTTGACCGTCACCAGCCCGGCGCCAAACTTATCTTGTGGGCGCATAACTCGCACCTGGGCGACGCCCGCGCCACGCAGATGGGTCAGATGGGGGAACTCAACCTCGGCCAATTAGTGCGCGAACGCTACGGCAGCCAAGCAGTATTAATCGGCTTTACCACCTATAGCGGCACGGTGACCGCCGCCTCGGAGTGGGGCGCGCAGGCCGAACGCAAGCGCGTGCGCAGCGCCCTGCCCGGCAGCTATGAGGCGTTGCTACACGGGCTTGATATGCCGCGCCTCATGCTGATCTTGCGTGGCAATGCACAACTGGAGAGTTTGCGTGAGCCGCGCCTGGAGCGCGCCATCGGCGTGATCTATCGTCCCGAGACCGAGCGAGTAAGCCATTACTTTACGTCGCAGTTGACCGCGCAGTTTGATGCCGTGCTGCACTTCGACCAAACGCGCGCAGTCGAACCCTTGGAACGCAGCGCCCCTTGGGAGGCGGGTGAAGTGCCCGAGACATTTCCATTTTCCGTTTAACACAATCCAACTATAGAAAATGAGTGGGAGGTAAGCCATGAACAAGACCTTAGGATTAATGCGCGGGCTGGGCTTGGGCGCAGGGCTCATGTATCTGCTGGACCCGGACAAGGGACGGCGGCGCCGGGCATTGCTGCGCGACAAGGCCCTTTATCTTTGGCATAAAACCGCCCATACCACCGGCACCATGACGCGCGATTTGCAACAGCGCACACGCGGGATCATCGCCGAGGCACAAACCCTGTTCAAGCAGCCCGCGCAGGTGGATGACTCGGTGCTGGCGGAGCGCGTGCGCGCCAAACTGGGCCGCATAGTCTCGCACCCCCACGCCATCGGCGTGAGCGCCCGCGAAGGGCGCGTGACCTTGAGCGGCCCGATCCTGGCCGACGAGATCGATACACTGCTGCTGTGGACGCGCGCCGTGCCCGGCGTGCGCGGCGTGGAAAACCAACTCGAGGCACATCATGAGCCGGGCCATATCTCAGCCCTGCAAGGCGGGGCCCCGCGCGCTAACAAGGACTATGCATCGCTGGCGGAGCAATGGTCGCCCGGCGCGCAGCTTATCGGCGGCCTGGGGGGCGGGGCCTTGCTCAGCTACGGTGTTAAGCGCGGCGGCCTGCTCGGCGTCGGCGCAAGCCTGTTGGGCCTGGGCCTGCTACTGCGCGGCGCAACCAATACCGACTTGCGGCGCCTGTTCGGCTTAGCCCCGGGGCAACCCGCGCACATCCATAAAACCTTGCGCATCGCGGCGCCAGTGGAAACGGTATACCGCTTCTGGACGCAGTATGAGAATTTCCCGCGCATTATGTCGCACCTGCAAGAGGTAACTGACTTGGGCAATGGCCGCTCGCATTGGGTTGCCAAGGGGCCGGGCGGCGTGCCGGTGGAGTGGGATGCCGAAATCACCCGGCAGGTGCCGAATGAACTGATCAGTTGGCGCAGCACAACCGGCGCGGAGATCGACCATGCCGGTAGCGTGCACTTCACCCCCCGGGCGGACGGCGGCACCACCGTGAGTATCGATTGGTCCTACCAGCCGCCCGCGGGGGTGCTTGGCCAGGCCGCTGCCGCATTGCTCGGCATGGATTTACGCAGTGCCTTGCACGAGGATCTATTGCGCGTGAAGACCCTGCTGGAGACCGGCGCCACTACAGGCGGGGATGCGGCCCTCAGCGCACGCCCCACACGCGGCGGCAACGGCGCCAAGCAACGCGGCTGGACCAGTTAAGGAAACTCTGAGTAAATCAAGGGCTCATTAATAGAGCAGGCTGTTAATGTAGCGCATGTAGCAACGAAGTTCATACGGAGGCTGCTATGACAGCGCAACACAGACATTGGCATGGCGAGCAAGAACAGCTTGTCGAAATCGCGGTTAACGGCGCTACCCTGGAGGGCAATCTGGCCCTGCCGGCCCAAGCCACGGGCATCGTGGTGTTTGCTCACGGCAGCGGCAGCAGCCGCCACAGTCCGCGCAACCGTTTTGTGGCGCAGGCCCTGCAAGACGGCGGACTGGCTACCCTGCTGATCGACCTGCTTACCCTCAACGAGGAAACTATTGATAACTATACCGCGCATCTGCGCTTTGATATCAGCCTGCTGGCTGAACGGCTGAGCCATGCCCGGGCTTGGCTGGCACAATACCCCGCGACACGCCATCTTAAAATTGGCTACTTCGGCGCCAGCACCGGTGCAGCGGCCGCACTGCTCGCCGCCGCCGATCATCCCGAGGGCGTGGGCGCCATCGTGTCGCGCGGGGGCCGGCCCGATCTCGCCGGGCCGGCCCTGGCGCACGTACAAGCCCCTACCCTGCTAATCGTGGGCGGTGCCGATTTGCCGGTGCTGGAATTAAATCAGCAGGCCTTCGCCGAATTACAGGTGGAAAAACGCCTGGAGATTATCCCCAAGGCAACGCATCTGTTTGAAGAGCCCGGCGCATTGGCCCAAGTGGCCCAACTGGCACAAGCTTGGTTCCAGCGGCACCTGCAATCGTAACACCGGCTATACAATGCACGGCCTGTACTACGCGGAAAAATCCGCTAAATTGGCCATTGCTTTGAATCTCGCCGGCTATTCCGACTCTATACCTTTAAGGGTGATGTTATTGCCACCGATCATGTTCTGAAGGACTCAGGTCATGGATATGAGAATCAACGGCCCGCTGCCAGGCCGGCTCAGGCGGCAGCCCATGCCGCGCAGAATCGAATGGGATATCGTGGTCATCGGTGGCGCCAATACCGATTACGTGATACGCGGTCCCCGCCTGCCAGCGCCCAGTGAGACCGTGCGGGGCGAAACCTTTCGGCAGGCCCCCGGCGGCAAGGGCGCCAATCAGGCCCTGGCGGCGGCGCGGTTGGGTGCGCGTAGCGCGCTGGTGGCGCGGCTCGGGCGCGATGATCGCGCCCATGAAATCGTTACGCGCCTGGAGCGCGAACGCGTCAATACCCATCACCTCACGCACGATCATGCGGCACCTACCGGCATCGCCCTGATCATGGTTGATCGCCACGGCGAAAAGCAAATACTCACCCTGCCAGGCGCCAACTACCAATTCAATCTGGACGACGTGTATGCCGCTGCGGGCATGATCTCCTCGTGCCGGGTATTGATCATGCAGCTTGAAGTGCCGCTCAAATGCCTGATGGCGGCGGCGCACATTGCCCGCGAGGCCGGGGTAATGATCGTGCTCAACCCATCCCCGCCCATTGCGCTGCCGGATGAGTTGCTGCGTTTGACGGACGTGATCCGGATTAATGCGCGCGAGGCCACGGTATTGACCGGGGAACAGGTGCACGATCGCGATTCGGCGCGCCGCGCCGCTGAACTATTATTGGAGCGCGGCGTGGGCGCGGTGGCCATCCAAGCGGGACAAGACGGTAATTTAATCCTTTGGCCGCACCATGAAGCGTGGCTGCCCAAATTGCCGGTGTCTACGGTCGATACTACCGGCGCGGGCGCGGCCTTTAGCGCCGCGTTGGCGGTGGCATTGGCCGAGGGGCGCTCGCTGGAAGAGGCAGGCCCGTTCGCCAATGCCGCGGCGGCACTCGCCACCACCAAACTGGGCGCCCAGGCCGGTCTCCCCCAGCGCAGGGCCGTGCAGGCATTAATGGATCACGTACATGCCGAACACTTCGATTGGAACAACAGCTAAGCCGCAACAGGGCACCGTGCCCAGGAGCGTGGCCGGCCTGCGACACATCCTGGCCAGACGCATGGCGGCCCTGCTGGGTATGGCACTGGCGACGGCGGCCATTAGCGCAGCTTGCGGCGAGCGGCAGCGGCAAACCGATAATTTGCACCACATACAGCAGCAACGCAGTGGCGCTTATATCATTTTCTTGCTCAGCGACAGTGGGGTGATAAAACGCGGCACTACTACACTGACCTTGGAGTTCCGCAACGCGGCCACCCATGAACTGGCCCAGGTAGGCAATGTACAAGCCACCGCATTAATGCCCCTGGGGACAAGCACCGTAAGCGCCGGCGCATCGGTGATGGTAATAGGCATACCTGGCCGCTATAAATTAACCGCCGACTTTGCCAGGGCCGGCAAATGGGATTTGAATTTGATCTTCGATAAAAATCAGCACGTGCAAATGAAAATCGATGTTCCATAACTCAGCGCGGTAGGGTGAGCAAACGATTTTTGTTTGCCCACGCGCTGCATACATCAGCGCTTCCGATTTAATGTTTTTATTGGTGTATCCACCGTTAACCAAGGAGCATAAGGCCATGAAACGAGTACAGGATGTAATGACCAAAGACCCCGCCTGCTGCACCCCGAGCGATAGCCTGCAGCAAGTGGCGCGCATGATGCTGGATTATGATTGCGGTGCCATTCCCGTGGTCGAAACCGCCAGCACTATGCGGCCCATCGGCATCATTACCGACCGTGATATCGCTTGTCGCAGCGTGGCACTGGGCAAAAACCCGCTGCAAATGACCGCCGCCGACTGCATGACCCCGCACTGCGCAACCGTGAGCCCGGAAGACAGCATCGAAGAATGCGAAGACATCATGCGCGAGAACCAAGTCAGGCGCGTGGTAGTAGTGGATAACGACGGTAAATGCTGCGGCATTGTTGTGCAAGCCCATATCGCCAGGTATGCCTCGGAGATGGAATTGGCCGGTGTGCTACGCGATATATCGCAGCCCTCGCACACAGCGCACGCAAAAATGTAACACGGTGCACTACGGGGAGGCAGGAACACCGAATATTGGGAGGGCACTATGGCCGCAGTACTGGATGAGAATCTCATTCACTCATTGCAATCGATGGGTAATAAGTTACGCATTGATTCGCTCATCGCCACCTCGGAGGCCGGCTCCGGCCACCCCACTTCGTGCATGTCGGCGGCGGACCTGGTCGCCGCGGTATTCTTTTACGCGCTGCGCTTTGACGTGGCCAACCCCAAGCATCCGCTCAACGACCGCTTCGTGCTCTCCAAGGGCCACGCCGCGCCGCTGCTCTACGCGGCCTGGGCCGAGGCGGGCGCATTTCCGCTGGAGCGTTTAACAACCCTGCGCAAATTCACCAGCGATCTGGAGGGCCACCCCACGCCGCGCCTGCCCTGGGTGGACGTGGCCACCGGCTCGCTCGGGCAGGGCCTGTCGAACGGCGTGGGCATGGCGCTGAACGG
>DATECT010000164.1:0-11328 GCA_035286765.1 Gammaproteobacteria bacterium | reverse complement strand
CTCGCAAGAAAGTAGACTACTAACGCATATGATTTTATCCAGCCGCCCGGTCGCCTGGGAGCGGCCTCGCGCATATGCATGCGTCAAAAGACTTTGTCAATTATTCAAGGATTCCCGGATCAGGTGGGTGCCGCAGCGCTGTCACTCAGCAATAGCAGTTACATGATGGGGAGGTGGGGTGGGGCCTGATTAATGATGTCTTTGAGTAAATGGCGCGCCCTAGAGGATTCGAACCTCTGACCTTTGGAATCGGAATTGCCTTATAAAACAATATCCCATTGATTATTATATGAAACCACTAGAAAGTATGCGAAACACAAAGTAATTTAAATCAGTAACTTGCGTAACTTGATGCAACACCCAAAAACTGAGGAATGTACCTGTGTTGTACCTTGATTTTAGAGATTAGAGGTCTTTCAACGAGACGCTGGCAAAGGCATAGTCTATGCTAAGGCTGTCAGGCCATGTTTGCACAGCTGGTGTTCGATGACGTGCCCAACGTCTACGTCGGCCAATGCCTCGCAGGCGACTGCGTTCTTCCATGTTCTGCGGATGTTCGCCGGGGTGACTGAGCCGTGTGTTGTTAACTACTCAATATTCAGCCCGCTTTCCGGTGCGCTTTCATGTACTCGCGTAGCGCGGCATTGATACGGCTCTGATAGCGTTTGCCGGTGCCTTTGAAAAAGTTCAGCACATCCGAATCCAAACGTAGCGTGACCTGTTGCTTGTTTTCAGAGGGCACCAGTGCACCGGGGCGCGTCCACTGTACCGCCTCGGTTTGAAGCGGAATGTCGCTATAGTCAATTTCCGAGTCGGGCATCGCTGCTATTGCCCTCAGCCGCTTACGCTGTTCAGCAGTTAGCTTGCGGGGCATCCTTCGGATTAAGTTTGAATTTCATGGTATTGCATGCGCTCATGTTCATCTGCCTTTCTCGCTGAAATCAATCGCCAGTAGTGCTTGTAGTCGAGCAATCACATCGTCAGTGATGTAGTCCGGTGCTTTCTCGGTGAACCGCGCGCCGCGCGCCGCGTAGTCAATGGTGCGTGACTGGTTGCACATCACTACGCCCTGGGTCTGCGTGCCGGTGTTCATGAGGGGTACTGCAAATCCGGCAAAGCGGGTGCTCATGCCGCCCTGGGTGATCGGACAAACCAACGCTAAGCCTGCGCGATTAAATTCTTTATCGGAGACGATAAAAACCGGCCGGGTGCCTTGCTGTTCTTTACCGGCCGTTGGGTTTAAATTGACGTGCCAGATCTCGCCACGAGCGGGGGTGCGCATTTAAAGTTCTTCGGCGCCTACACTCGGTGCACTCAACCATTCCTGTTCATCTGCGCTCAAAGGTTGCGACAAGTCACACTGCGCCATGAGTTCGGCAAGCGTGTATTTCGGCTTTTTGCTCGGTTCTATAATCAATTTGCCATCCTGCACATCAATGGTGACTTGGGAGCCGGATTGCAAATGCACCAGTTCCAGCACCCGCTTAGGGATGGCCATTACAACCGAGCCGCCGACACTACGAAGGGTAGCGATAGGCATAAGGTACCTCCGATAAAGTTATACTTTAGTATAACTAAGGTGTGGGACGATTGCAAGTCCTTGCTCGCGATAGACGTTGCCGCCATCCACGTTTTTACGAATAAGCCGCCTCCCATGCGGCGCGTACACGCTGCATCAAGCTTGGATGAAGCACACCAAGTTTGGGTGTTTGGCCGTTGGGTGCACCGGGCGGGACCTTGAACCATTCACTGCTGTAGGGTAGCGCCACTGTGCTATGGAAACTGAATTTGGTTGAGTAGCTTAAGCCCGCGAGCTGGTATGCCGCTGCCTCGTGGTCGGTGATGAGGAATTCCCCGGAGCGGAGTTGGTCAGTTTTCTGACTGGTACCGTAGGCCACCAGCACAATGGAATGGGGCGTTTGGTCGTCAAACACCTTAACGACCAAAGCGGGCCGAGGCTTCGGCCCCGGCTTGATCCCCTTATGTTCCGGAAAGTGACACCAGACGATTTCGCCCGCTTCGGGAGCCGGCCACCACTGTTTCCCCATGCCTCAAAACAAGCTCGATTTGACCGATGTGGCGCGGCCTTGGGGTACCGCTTTGCGAATTGCCGCTAACTGGGCCGGCGTTAACTCGCCATCGTCGGCTTCATAGGCCGGCAGCACTTCTTTCGCCAGCTTGCGCAACGCATAGTGAATCACTTGCGTTTCCCCTGTAAAACCGAGGTATTCCGCCAGTTTTTCCACGGTTGAACGGCTGATGCCGTTCTGCGTGTCGGTCTGCCGGAAACGGAGTAATAGTTGGTCTGGTTTCGCCGTAGTCGTCATGCTGTTCTCGTAAACGATAGTAAAGATATATTAAATATATCTTTCTATGCTTCCATTGTCAAGCTATGGCTTGCTCGGTTTCTATGTGAACGGCCAGTGGATGGGCTGTAAGAAACACTTTTGTAGTTACGTTTCAAGTCCACAGTCCTTGCCGAATCTTGATCAGGCGGATCAACATCGCTTGGTCTTCCTGGTCATAGCTCGCTTCAATCTCCCATTCTTTCTGTAACGCCACCTTCATCTCGGGGGACAGCGGGCGTTCCAGGAAGCTCAGCTCATCGTGCTCTGGTCTTGATTCCTCGCGTAGGGCACTGTAGCCGGAAATATCATGAGGATCAGGACGCTCGGGTCGTTCAAATTTCCACCAGCGGTACAGGGCCAGTATCTCCCGCGCCGTCACGGCCTGTTGCTCCGACCGGTAAATACCTTGAGTAGGGTCTTCTTCAATCTGATCCAGGGTAGCTTCCCATTCAAGGTGGTCGATCCCCGCCTGCGCACAGCGCAAGCGGCGCCACCAGCGGCGGGGCCGATACCCGTATTTCTGCCGGGCATCCTGGTCGCAGATGTGGGTCATCCAGGCCTTTTCCACTTCCACGAAGTCCACCAGGGATTCCATGAGTCCGTGCAGAATGCGGGTGCTCAGATCATGATACTGCCCAGCCGGCAGGCGCGTGGGCAGGTAATGCAGCCGCTCCGCGAAGCGGTTGCGGAAGTAATAGCCCAGGTCTTTGAGTTTGTTCGTCGGCCAATAAATCCAGTGTTGCAGCCCATCCAGTCCTTCTTCAATCAGCCAGTAAAGGCGGGGATTGATGGCTCGGCACTGTTTGCGGTAGGCAGTCCACTCCGTGCCCGAGGCGAACGCCGGCAAGGGCGGGAGACCGCCGACGCGCCGCAGCCAGGCCGCAAAAGGCGAGCATGACCAATAGTGGGTGCGGGTCACCATTCAATCGACAGCGACGATTTTGTAAGGATGTTTGGCATGACATCACCTCATTCCTTGGCCGGTTGGAAAAAAGCGGCAGCTTGTACTCCATTTGGAAAAATGGCGTAGTCGTTCGGGTAGTTTTTACCGTACCTGCGGGCTATCCATTCGCCGCTTTTAAGTCGCGCGACCTCGCCGACATAGCCTTCGCCAAGTGCTCCACGAATAGCGATAATCGGGTAATCGCGGATTTCCTGCGCTACCTCCGCTAACTTCTCAGCAAGACTTTTCTTTTTTGCTTTTGCCTTAAGGCCAGTGGCGGTGCTGTTCATATCAACTGTTTAAATGTAAGTTATTGAGTAAATGGCGCGCCCTAGAGGATTCGAACCTCTGACCTTTGGAATCGGAATCCAACGCTCTATCCAGCTGAGCTAAGGGCGCTTCGTAGAGACTACAGTGATGCCGTCCGTGGCGTGACTTCAGTGTGCTTAATCAGCCCCAGACAGTACATCCCTGTACTGTCGCTTACTGCTACGCAGTCGCCCAGCTGAGCTAAGGGCGCTTCGTAGAGACTACCTTGATACTGTCCATGGCGAACTTTCGATGCTGATTAACCATAGCCTGCCGCCCCTGGCAAGGCGTTCACGAGCTTCACTCGCCCACCCAACTGCTCAAGGGCGGGGGTGCTTAGGATACCCAGTCTAGGCACCAGCGTCTATGAAATCCCATTATAGTGCATTCGGTTGTGCAGCTAAGTTTTTGATGTATAAGGACCTGTGAGGTTGTTCCCCAGCGGGCCAAGACTGGATTTGTTGAAAAATTAGGCCATCCTCGGTCTTGACTCCTGGTTCATAAAGGCTATTATTAGCACTCGTCTACGATGAGTGCTAATAACGGCCCCAAGGGCACGCCAATTAGCCATACATTAAACCGTTTTAGTTTAGGAGAGAACCAATGGTCAATATTCGTCCGTTACATGATCGCGTGCTGGTCCGCCGCATGGAAGAGGAGCGCACCACTGCGGGTGGCATCGTGATCCCTGATACCGCTACCGAGAAGCCGGTTCGTGGCGAGGTCGTTGCCGTGGGCAAGGGCAAGATTCTGGAAGATGGCAGTGTGCGTCCTATCGACGTTCAGGTGGGCGACAAGGTGCTGTTCACCAAGTATGCCGGTACCGAGGTAAAGCTGGATGGCAAGGAATTGCTGGTGATGCGTGAAGACGACATCATGGGCATCATCCAATAAGCAGGGCCTGTGCCGTTTAAATTGAATGAATAAATTGAGAGGAATCTGTTATGGCAGCTAAAGACGTTAAATTTGGATACGATGCAAGAAGCCGCATGGTCAAGGGTGTGAACATCCTGGCCGATGCCGTAAAAGTCACACTGGGCCCACGTGGCCGTAACGTAGTGTTGGATTCTTCCTATGGCGCGCCTACCGTCACTAAAGACGGTGTGTCCGTTGCCAAGGGTATCGAGCTGAAAGATAAGTTCGAGAACATGGGCGCGCAGATGGTGAAAGAAGTCGCCTCGCGCACCTCCGATGTGGCCGGTGACGGCACCACGACGGCTACCGTGCTAGCCCAAGCCATTCTGAAGGAAGGTTTGAAGGCGGTTGCCGCCGGCATGAACCCGATGGACTTGAAGCGCGGTATCGACAAGGCCGTTACTGCGGCTGTTGAGCAGTTGAAGAAGATGTCCAAGCCTTGCGCCGATAGCAAGGCGATTGCCCAAGTCGGCACCATTTCCGCCAATTCCGATGCCCCCATCGGCGATATCATTGCCAAGGCGATGGACAAAGTAGGCAAAGAAGGTGTGATCACCGTCGAAGACGGTTCAGGCCTGGAGAATGAGCTGGATGTGGTCGAGGGTATGCAGTTCGACCGCGGTTATCTCTCACCCTACTTCGTCAACAACCAGCAGACCATGACCTGCGATCTGGAGAATCCGTTAATCCTGATCTACGACAAGAAAATTTCCAATATCCGCGAGATGATCCCGGTGCTCGAGGCCGTCGCCAAGGCGGGTCGTCCGCTGTTAATTATCGCCGAGGACGTGGAAGGCGAAGCGCTGGCCACCCTGGTGGTCAACAATCTGCGCGGCATCGTCAAGGTGTGCGCGGTCAAGGCCCCCGGCTTCGGTGAGCGGCGCAAGGCCATGCAGTCGGACATCTCCGTGCTGACCGGCGCCAACCTGATCGCCGAAGAGTTGGGCTTGAGCCTGGAGAAGGCCAGCATCGGCGATCTGGGTTCGGCGAAGAAGGTGAGCGTGACCAAGGAATACACTACCATCATCGACGGCGCGGGTAACCCCACTGATATCAAGGCACGCGTTAAGCTGATCAACAATCAGATCGAAGAAGCGACCTCCGACTACGACAAAGAGAAGCTGCAAGAACGTGTCGCCAAACTGGCCGGCGGCGTGGCCGTTATCAAGGTCGGCGCAGGTAGCGAGATCGAGATGAAAGAGAAGAAGGCGCGCGTTGAAGACGCCCTGCACGCGACCCGTGCGGCGGTGGAAGAAGGCGTGGTGCCGGGCGGCGGTGTCGCCCTGGTACGTGCCCTGAATGCGATCGGCAAACTCAGAGGCGACAACGAAGACCAGAACGTCGGCATTACTATCGCCTGCCGCGCGATGGAAGAGCCGCTGCGTCAGATCGTGCAGAACGCCGGTGCCGAGGCCTCAGTCGTGCTGAACAAGGTTGCGGAAGGTACCGGTAACTACGGTTACAACGCCGCCAACGGCGAGTATGGCGACATGATCCAAATGGGTATTCTCGACCCGACCAAGGTAACGCGCACTGCCCTGCAGAACGCCGCTTCGGTCTCCGGTCTGATGATTACCACCGAGGCGATGATCGCTGAACTGCCTGCTGAGGGACCAGAACCGAAAGACATGGGCGAGCACGGCGGCATGGGCGGTATGATGTAAGCTAAGCTTCAAGATTTAGTCGTTCCCCCTTAAGGCCCTATCCGGCAACGGATAGGGCCTTTTTTATATATGCGTCTTTATCTGATACTGTGGTGCCGTGCTACATTTTGGTTTTCCATGCTTGAGACTTGATTAAAGCGCATGCCCTCACTTAACAACAACCTAAAAAACTTACCCCCGGCACTGCATGAGCGCGTGGCACGCTATTGGGAAACTTACCAAGAGGCTGCTCATGAGCATAAGGTGAGGCCGGTAAGCCATCCTGATGTGCTCAATGTGCTATACCGTGTGTGGGCCTACAGTGATTTTGTGGCGGAGAACTGCGCGCGCAATCCTCAACTTCTCGGCGATTTATTACAGAGCGGTGATTTACTGGCCGATTACGCAGCGCAGGAATATGCGCACAAGCTGGCCCGTGCTACGGCCAAGATTAGCGATGAAGCGGCGCTTAACGCGGCGTTAAGGGAAACGCACCAACGCGAGACGGTACGCATCGCCTGGCGTGACCTCGCAGGCTGGGCCGATCTGGCCGAGACCTTAGCCGATACCTCGGCGTTGGCCGAGGCCTGTATCGACGCGGCCTTGGCCAAGCTGCATGCCTGGCAAGTGCTGGAATACGGCGTGCCCTGCGATGCTGGAGGCGTGCCGCAGTCATTAGTGGTGCTCGGCATGGGCAAGTTGGGTGCGCGCGAGCTTAACTTCTCGTCGGATATCGATTTGATCTTTGCCTATCCCGGCGAGGGTGAAACACGGGGCCGACGCCCTCGCATTAGCAACGAAGAATACTTTGTACGGCTCGCGCAGAAGCTGATTAATAGCCTGGCGGCCACCACTGAGCAAGGCATCGTATATCGGGTGGATATGCGTTTGCGTCCCTTCGGTGACAGCGGGCCGCTGGCGCTGAGTTTCAGTGCGATGGAAGATTATTACCAAACCCATGGTCGCGAGTGGGAGCGTTACGCGCTGATTAAGGCCCGCGCTGTCGCGGGTGATCAGCACGCCGGACAGCTTCTGATGACAACTCTGCGACCCTTTATCTATCGCCGTTATCTGGATTTTGGGGCGTTTGAATCCTTGCGCAATATGAAGGAGATGATCAACCAGGAGACGCGCCGCAAAGGTCTGGAAGATAACATTAAGCTGGGCGAGGGCGGCATACGCGAGGTGGAGTTTATCGCCCAGGTATTTCAGCTTATCCGCGGTGGCCGTGTGGCACAATTGCAAGAACCCGGCACACGCACCATCTTGGAACGGCTGAGTCAGGCCAATTATTTGCCCGGTTACGTCAGCCGGGAACTGCTAAACGCGTATCAATTTCTGCGCAGGGTGGAAAACCGCTTGCAGGAAGTCGCGGATCAGCAAACCCATAATCTGCCTGGCGATGAAATCGAGCAAATTCGCCTCGCCCTGGCGATGGG
Organism: Gammaproteobacteria bacterium; assembly: GCA_035286765.1. Classification (GTDB taxonomy): domain Bacteria; phylum Pseudomonadota; class Gammaproteobacteria; order SURF-13; family SURF-13; genus DATECT01. Next base: position 3,731 of record DATECT010000164.1, on the reverse strand, counting down.
TTACCCGACATGGGACGGTTTTATGCGTGCCCTGGATAAACAACGCACACGCGTACACGCCCACTTCGAGCAGATATTTGCCGCACCGCAGGCACAGTCGCAACAGCACGGTAACCAGCCCGCTAGCGCGAATATAGCGGGCCTCTGGCAACAAGTGCTTGATGCAGCAACGGCAGGCAAGCTGCTGAGCGCCCTCGGTTATGCGGATGCGCCAGAGGCCCTGCGCCTGTTGACCCAACTGCGCGCGGGACACAGCTATCAAGCCTTGAGCACGCGCGGCCGCGAGCGCATGGATACGCTCATGCCGTTGTTGATCGCCGCGGCTGCTCAGTCCGACGAACCGAATATTAGCTTGGCGCGCTTAGTAAATCTGATCGAGGCCATCGCACAGCGCAGCACCTATCTGGCACTGCTTAGCGAAAACCCGCTAGGCTTATCGCAACTGGTGAAGCTGTGTGCCGCAAGCCCCTGGATCAGCGCTCTGCTCACGCGCCACCCTTTATTGCTGGATGAGTTGCTGGACCCGCGCACCTTGTATGCGCCGCTCGACAAGCCTGGCCTTGAAGCCGAGTTGCGGCAAAGCTTAATGCGCATCCCGCAGCAGGACTTGGAGCAACAGATGGAGGCGCTGCGTCATTTCAAACAGGTACATGTGCTGCGCGTCGCCGCAGCCGACACGGCAGGCGTGCTACCGTTGATGAAGGTCAGCGATCACCTTACCGCGATCGCCGAAGTGGTGTTGCGGCAGGTGCTGCATTTGGCTTGGCAGTATTTGGTCAGCAGGCATGGCGCGCCTGCTTGCAAGATAGGCGGGAAATCCGGCACGCCGGGATTTGCTATCATCGCTTACGGCAAGTTAGGCGGGATTGAATTGGGCTACGGGTCCGATTTGGATATCGTGTTTCTGCACGGCAATCAGGGTGAGGGGCAGTTTACCGCGGGTCCCAAGTCCGTCGACAATAGCGTATTTTTTGCCCGTTTGGGACAACGCATTATCCACATCTTGAATGCCCACACGCCGGCTGGCGTGCTCTATGAAGTAGATACCCGCTTGCGCCCCAGCGGGGCCTCAGGGCTATTGGTCAGCAGCCTGGAGAGCTTTGCCGGTTACCAGCGTAACCAGGCCTGGACCTGGGAACATCAGGCCTTGGTGCGCGCCCGGCCTGTTGCGGAAATAGACCACAGCGGGGGGGCCATGCAGGCATCGATTGCCGAGCAGTTTACCCGTTTACGCAGGGAGATTTTGGGCCGCCACCGGGAGCGAGAGAGCTTGCGTGCCGAGGTGCGCGCCATGCGCGAAAAAATGTACACGGCCCTGGGGCAGGCGCAGCCGGGCCGGTTTGACATCAAGCATGATCGGGGAGGTATCGCTGATATCGAATTTATGGTCCAATATGGGGTTTTATTATGGGCTTACCACCACCCCGAGTTGCTGGTCTTTCCAGACAATATCCGGCTATTACAGGCCCTGGCCGATGCCGGCCTGATGGCCATGCCAGACGCCCAGTTACTAAGCGATGCCTACCGCGCCTATCGCAGCGCCGTGCATCGTTTTGCGCTACAAGATGAACCGGCCTATGCCGGGGAAGAGGAGTTCCGGGATTACCGGGAAGGCGTGAGCCGGATTTGGCAGGAATTAATAGAGAAACAGTAGCGAGTAACTAGTAGCGAGTGGCGAGAGTTAAAACCTAGCCACTCGCTACTAGCCACTGTATTTATAAGGAGAAACCGCATGACAATGGATGACCGCGACGGCGTCATCTGGTTTGATGGCAAGCTGGTGCCCTGGCGCGATGCCAAGGTGCACGTGCTCACCCACACCTTGCATTATGGGATGGGTGTGTTCGAGGGTATCCGCGCCTACAAAACCGCCAAGGGCACGGCGATCTTTCGCCTGCAGGCGCATATCGACCGCCTGTTCCGCTCCGCCCATATTCTTGGTATGGCCATGCCGTTTGATAAACAGGATCTATTCGAGGCCTGCCGAGTTGCGGTGCGCGAAAACAAATTGGAATCGGCCTATATCCGTCCCATGTGTTTTTATGGCTCGGAAGGAATGGGGCTGCGCGCCGACAATCTCAAGGTGCATGGCATCGTGGCGGCATGGTCGTGGGGCTCGTACCTGGGTGCCGAAGGCATCGAGAAGGGGATACGCATCAAGACCTCTTCGTTCACGCGCCACCACGTCAATATCACCATGTGCAAGGCCAAGGCCAACGGCAATTACATGAACTCCATGCTGGCGCTGCGCGATGCCTTATCGTGCGGCTTTGACGAGGCGCTGCTACTGGATGTGGATGGCTACGTGTCCGAGGGTAGCGGCGAGAATATCTTTATCGTGCGCGACGGCGTGCTCTACACGCCGGAACTCACCTCGGCGCTGGACGGCATTACCCGTGATACGATTTTCGCCCTGGCGGCTGAGCTTGGCATGAAAATGGTGGAAAAGCGCATCACACGCGACGAGGTTTATATTGCCGACGAGGCCTTCTTCACCGGCACCGCCGCGGAGGTCACGCCGATTCGTGAACTCGACGGGCGCATGATCGGCGCAGGCGGGCGCGGGCCGGTTACCGAGCGCCTGCAAACCCTGTACTTTGATCAAGTGCACGGGCGGCGCAAGCAATATCCTGAATGGTTAACCTTGGTTTAAGTTGAGATGAGCAGAGAACCCTATGACAAAGCCAAGCAACCCCGTCATGGATGATGCCCTGAATGATCCGATAGCGCAGGCCCAAGGCACTGAAACCGTTAATGGATCGAACGCGCAGGCGGCGCACGGATGCAACAACACAAAACCGACCCCGTCGAAGTATATAGTACCGAATGCGCAAAACCGCTATGAGGTCACGCGCGCCGATTTACCGCTAAACTGCCCAATGGATAGCATGAGCCTGTGGAATTCGCATCCGCGCGTGTATTTGCCTATTGAGGCGACCGGCCAGGCGAAGTGTCCGTATTGCGGAGCCGATTACATACTGAAGTGAGTACTCAGCCACTCCGGATCCTGGTTGTCGGCCCGTCCTGGGTCGGCGATATGGTGATGGCGCAAAGCCTGTTCAAGCTACTTAAGCAGCGTACCCCCGCAGTGCTTATTGATGTGCTTGCCCCGGCCTGGAGCAAACCCCTGCTGGCGCGCATGCCCGAGGTGGGTGAGGCGATCACCATGCCTATTGGGCATGGTCAACTGCAACTGGCCGAGCGCTACCGCCTGGGCCGCCGCTTACGAAGCAAGGGTTACCATCAAGCCATCGTCCTGCCGAACTCCTTCAAATCCACGCTGGTCCCGTTTTGGGCTGGCATCCCGCTGCGCACGGGTTATCTGGGCGAGTTACGTTGGGGCTTGCTGAATGACGTGCGGCGCTTGGATAGCGTGGCGCATCCCATGACGGTGCAGCGTTTTTTGGCCCTGGGCCTGCCCCCCGGTGCAACCTTGCCTGCGCCACCCGCGCCTGACTTGCAAATTTCCCCGGCGAGTATCGATGCGGCGCTGGCACGTTTAAATCTAATGCACGGCAGAAAGCCCTTGCTGGCCTTATGTCCCGGCGCGGAATACGGCCCGGCGAAGCGCTGGCCCGCGGCCTATTTTGCCGAGATTGCCAAGGTAAAACTGCAAGAGGGCTGGGCAGTCTGGCTATTCGGCTCGGAGCGTGATGAGGCCATTAGTGCGCAGGTGCAGGTCTTGGCAGGTGGAGGCTGCGTCGATCTGGCCGGGCGCACCAGCTTGGCCG
>DATECT010000163.1:0-4057 GCA_035286765.1 Gammaproteobacteria bacterium | reverse complement strand
CTGCCAAATCCGGCCCTTGGCGGGTGTCTATGCCAAGTCGCTGCATGTGCCAGGCCAGGTGAGTGGCTATATGGCCCGGATCGCTGGTTTTTAGATAATGTTGGTTAAGCCATAGCAGTTTTTCAGTGTTAAAGGCGGCGGCGGCGCGGTTTACGTCTTTAATATCAAACAGGGTAATCAATTCCTGCATGGAAAAAATTTCCTGATCGCCGTGTGACCAGCCCAAGCGCACTAGATAATTTAATAAGGCCTCAGGTAAGAAGCCGTCTTCCCGATATTGCATCACGCTCACCGCACCGTGGCGCTTGGATAAGCGCTGGCCGTCAGAGCCTAATATCATCGGCACATGGGCATAGAGCGGGGGCGTGGCGTTAAGGGCCTTGAGTATATTGATCTGGCGCGGTGTGTTGTTGAGGTGATCGTCGCCGCGGATGACATGGGTAATGCGCATGTCCCAGTCGTCCACCACCACGGTGAAGTTATAGGTCGGCGAACCGTCGGCGCGGGCGATGATTAAGTCGTCCAGTTCGCTGTTTTGGATGATCACACGCCCTTTGATCTGATCATCAACGATCACCTCGCCGTGTTGAGGATTTTTGAAACGTATCACCGGCGCGGGGGCATCCGGCGGGGCGTTTTGCAAATTACGGCAGCGTCCGTCGTAACGGGGTTTTTCCTTGTTGGCCATCTGCTCAGTGCGTAGCGCCTCCAGACGTTCTTTTGAGCAGTAGCAGCGGTAGGCGTTGCCTTCATTCAATAATTGTTGGATAACCTCTTTATAGCGATCAAAGCGCTGCGTTTGATAAAACGGGCCTTCATCGTAATCCAGCCCTAGCCACTCCATTCCCTGCAATATCACATCCACGGATTTCTGCGTCGAGCGTTCCAGGTCGGTGTCTTCGATGCGCAATATGAAGGTACCGTGGTGTTTGCGCGCATAGAGCCAGCAATAAAGCGCCGTGCGGGCGCCGCCTACGTGCAAATAACCGGTGGGGCTGGGGGCAAAGCGGGTGCGGATGGTCATGCTGATGGCCGGAAAATGAGGAGGCGCAATTCTAGCAAAAAACCATAACGAATTGACCCCCCCGCGATATATCCGTAAAATTAGTCGGTTAGTGGGGCGATTAGCTCAGCGGGTGAGTTCGCAACGCGAACGAACGCTCGGATAGGAAGTCCGGGCCGGTGTCTGGCAGAACGTTGCGGTTACGCCAGGGAGGGCGAAGAGTATGTTTATTAGTGGGGCGATTAGCTCAGCGGTAGAGCACTGCCTTCACACGGCAGGGGTCGCAAGTTCGAACCTTGCATCGCCCACCATGTCTAGAATTGCGCGTGGGCACAAACAACGTGCCCACCCTATCAAGCACTACCTAGCCTTAGACTTCGATCATCTCGAAGTCTTCCTTACGGGCGTCGCACTCCGGGCATTTCCAATTAGGCGGGATATCTTCCCAGCGGGTGCCGGGGGGGATGCCTTCAGCGGGCAGGCCGAGGGCTTCTTCATAGATGAAGCCGCAGATGACGCACATATATGTTCTCATAAAACCAAAATCCTAGTTCCTTACGGGGCTGCGCAAGCGCATTATTTGCAGTGGTATGTGCGGTTGGGCCGCCATTTTGCCATTTTTAAAGCGGGTAGCCAAACTAAGCCGTTTGCCAGCGCCGGTATATTTAATTAAAGTAATCTTCTATGATTACCGAAGCCCTGATAATGCGTCTCATGGAGTAGGCCAGCGCCCTTGACAAGGATGAAAGACATGAACAAGCCCCCGGCCATCCCCTGTGTGATGGTGTTTGCAGGCAACGACCCCACTGGCGGTGCAGGTGTGCAGGCGGACATTGAAACCCTCGCCAGTATGGGTTGCCAAGCCGCGCCGGTGATTACCGCCATCACCGTGCAGGATACCCAGGGCGTTAAGGATTATACCGGACTCAGCGCCACATTGGTGATCGAGCAGGCCCGCGCCATCCTGGAAGACATGCCGGTGGCCGCCTTCAAGATCGGCATGTTGGGGCGCAGGGATATCGCCGAGGCCGTGCATACCTTAATCGCGGCATACCCCAAGGTGCCTGTAGTATTGGACCCGGTGCTGGCCTCGGGCAGTCATTACAGCTTTGCCGACGATCAAATCAAGGCGGTGATGACCTCTTTATTACTGCCGCTGACCACCGTGCTCACGCCCAATAGCCTGGAGGCGCGCGCCTTGGCGCCCTCCGCCGATACGCTCGACGCCTGCGCGCAGCAGTTGCTGGAGTATGGCAGCGAATATGTGCTGATCACCGGCACGCACGAGAATACCCCTAACGTGGTGAATACCTTATACGCTAACCGGCGTTTGTTGGAGAGTTTTTCCTGGGAGCGCCTGCCGGGCAGCTATCATGGCTCGGGCTGCACGCTGGCCTCGGCGATCGCCGGTATGCTGGCGCACGGCCTGGAACCCTTCACAGCCATCCGCGAGGCACAGCAATATACCTGGGAGGCGCTCAAATACGGCTACTGTCCCGGCCACGGCCAACATCTGCCCAACCGCTTGTTTTGGGCGCGCGAAGAGGAAGACCAGGAGGCATGAGCCGGCCTCTGTATCGGGCCGCCAGGCCGGGTGTTTGCTTGCGCGGCTTGTACGCCATTACCGATAGTGACATTGCCGCGGGCGCAGCGTTGGCGGATAAAGTTGCCCAAGTCTTGGCGGGCGGCGCGGCCGTTATCCAATATCGCGATAAGGGTAATGACGCGGCGCGGCGCGCGGCAGAGGCAAGGCAGTTGCTGTCGCTCTGCCGCCGCTATAACGTCCCGTTGATTATCAATGACGATGTGGCCCTGGCGCTGGCCGTCGGCGCCGACGGGGTGCATCTGGGGCGCGAAGACCTGGCGCTGAGCGAGGCGCGGCGCCTATTAGGCAGGCAATCCATCATTGGTATTTCCTGTTACAACGCTTTAGAATGCGCCCTTGCCGCGCAACAAGCGGGGGCGGATTACGTGGCCTTTGGGCGGTTTTTCCCTTCTGTTACCAAACCCTCCGCAGCCCAGGCAAATATTGAAACGCTCATTCAGGCCAGACAACAATTGCACATCCCCATTGTTGCCATCGGCGGCATTACCCCGGAAAATGCGCCCCGCTTAATTGCGGCAGGTGCGGACATGATCGCCGCGGTACAGGGTGTTTTTGGTCAAGCCGATCCACAGACGGCGGCACAAGGCTATGCACAACTTTTCAAGTAAGGAACAATCAATGACCCGATCGCATGAACTCTTCATTGCGGCCCAGCGCCATATCCCCGGCGGAGTGAATTCTCCCGTGCGCGCATTTCGCGGAGTAGGGGGCGACCCGCTGTTTTTCAAGCGCGGCGAGGGAGCGTATATCATTGATGAGGATAACCGCCCTTACATCGATTATGTCGGCTCGTGGGGGCCGATGATCCTGGGCCACGCCCATCCGGTGGTCATTAAGGCGGTACAAGACGCCGCCGCGAATGGTCTCGGATTCGGTGCGCCCACTCAGGTTGAAACCATGCTGGCCGATAAGGTCTGCGAACTAGTACCCTCCATCGAGATGGTGCGCATGGTGAGCTCCGGCACCGAGGCCACCATGAGTGCGATCCGCTTGGCGCGTGGTTTTACCGGGCGCGACAAGATCGTGAAGTTCGAGGGTTGCTATCACGGCCACTCGGATTCGCTGTTGGTGAAAGCGGGTTCCGGCGCGCTCACGCTCGGCGTGCCGACCTCGCCCGGCGTGCCTGCGGCATTGGCTGAACACACCATTACCCTCAACTATAACGACATTGATCAGGTACGCGAGGCCTTTGCCCAGGCGGGTAAACAGATCGCCTGCATTATCGTCGAGCCGGTGGCCGGCAATATGAATTGCGTGCCGCCGCTGGCGGGTTTTCTGGAAGGGCTGCGCGAAGTGTGCGATCAGTATGGCAGCATATTGATCTTTGATGAAGTCATGACCGGCTTTCGCGTCGCCTTGGGCGGGGCGCAACAGCATTATCACATCAAACCTGACCTCACCACGCTCGGCAAGGTGCTGGGCGGCGGTATGCCGGTCGGCGCGTTCGG
>DATECT010000162.1:0-5450 GCA_035286765.1 Gammaproteobacteria bacterium | reverse complement strand
AATTCATGACAAAGCGGCCGGTATCCAATAAACCCTGCGAGAACTTGGCCTGTAAAAAATCATTCAGAATCACGATCGGGTAAGACAAGTTATTGAAGAAATTCGCAACGCTGGTGCGCACCGGTTGCGGCAGGGTGTTTTTGTAGCCCGTGGCCAGGGGTTTGAAAAAGACCTTGTCGACGTTCTCATTAAAGGTGTAGATCGCCCGGTTCATCCCCTCCAGCGGGTCACCCTCGTCATCGACTGCTGTCCCCTGCGTGCCTTGCGTGGTGGCGCAACCGGATAACAGCAGCAGTGCGCCGGTAATGCTCAACCAGAGGGGGGTGCGGAGGGCGTTGCGGTGACTCATGGGGTTACCTTTGCTTTTGTGGTGTTGTTTATAGTTATCGGCTGCGGCGCGAAAATTTTTAAAAGTATACGCTAAGCAATTAGAAAATAAACCCTTAACCAAAAAATTTGCTGGTATTGCTGCCGGTTTATGCCTGTATTAATAGCATCCAAGGAACGTGCCATCATTGCACGAACAGACTGGGATCGACCTGGGTGCGGTTGAGGCTAACCCCCCAATGCAGATGGGGGCCGGTGGCGCGGCCCGTCATGCCTACCGCGCCGATAGTGTCGCCGCGTTGGACGGTCTGGCCGGGCTCAACGCTGATACGGCTCAAGTGGCAATACATAGTGATAAGCCCTTGGCCATGATCGATAAAAATAGTATTGCCGTTGAAGAAGTAGTCGCCGGTGGCAATCACCGTGCCGGGCGCCGGGGCATGAATAGGCGCGCCTTGCGCTGCCGAAATATCCATGCCGCTGTGCGGTTTGCGCGGCTGATCGTTGAAGAAGCGCCGGAAGCCGAAGCTGTTACTGGGCTCGCCCTGGACGGGCAGAGCGAAGCCGGTGGGTATGTCGTCTTGGTCGGTCCATAGGCCGAGGGCGCGCTTAATCTCCGCCGTTTCCCGCTCGATTCGTACTAGGTCGTCAGGGGTGGGCTCGACCTTGCGCTGGTCCTTGAGGGTGATGTGCTGGCTGGCGTATTGCTTGTCTCGCACGGCGAAGCTCAATTGCGTCAAGGTCTTGTCGCCGGCCTCCACTTGCAGGGTATGGGTGCCCGGAGTGCTCAATAGAGGGATGCCCACCACCGCCTGCCAGCGTTCCCCGTTGCGCAGCACCATGACCCGCTCGCCGTTGTAATAGGCCCGTGGGGCGGTGCCGTTGGCAGAGGCTGAGGGCGCAAGGGTGAGGATGGTAACCCCACCGGGCACGGGATTAGAACGCGGTGGGGAGTCCGCGTAGGCGGTGACTTGAGTTGTTATAAATATATAAAAAACAATAACTAAGAGTCTAATCATCTAGTAATTTATCAACATTTAATAGGGCCTTGCCCTGGCCCAGCCGGGCCTCAATCCGGTCGCCTTGGCTCAGACCTTGGGTGGATCGCACCAGCTTACGCTGCGGCAATTGATAGAGGATGGCATAGCCGCGCCCCAGGGTAGCCAGCGGGCTGACGGCGTCCAAGGCCCGGCTGACGGCCTCCAGTTGGGCCCGGCCTTTGGCGAGCGTGCCGTTCAGTGCGCCGTGCAGGCGGCGGGTAAGGTTTTCGCGCAGCACGGCCAGTTCGCGCAGGCGCGGCGCGGGCGTTGAGCCGCGCAGGCGCGCGGCCAGTTGAGCTATATGCCCGGCCTGGTGGCGGTAGAGGCTGCGCTGGGCGCGTAGCAGGCGCTGCTCGATCTCATCCAGGCGCTGTGCCTGGTGGCGCAGGCGCTGGCCGGGGTGCTGCAAGCGCTTGCCGGTTAGGCTTAAGGCCTGCTGCCGGTGACTTAACGTGCCCTGCATGAGCATCACCAGGCGCTTGTGCAGGCGCGCCAGCACTGCCTGCCATTCCGCGCGGTCGGGGCTGACCAGTTCGGCGGCGGCGGTCGGGGTGGCGGCGCGCTGATCGGCCACTAAATCGGCGATGGTGAAGTCGATCTCATGGCCGATGCCGGCGACCACCGGGATGCTGCAAGCGTAAATGGCCCGCGCCACCACCTCTTCGTTGAAGGCCCACAGGTCTTCCAGAGAGCCGCCGCCGCGCGCGATGATAAGCACGTCGCACTCGGCGCGGCTGGCCGCCTGGCGCAGGGCCTGGGCGATCTTGTCGGCGGCCCCCGCACCTTGCACGGGCACAGGGTAGATAATGACCGGAATACCCGGGAAGCGCCGTTTTAGGCAACTCAAGATGTCGCGCAACGCCGCGCCGGTGGGCGAGGTAATCACGCCGATGGCGGCGGGCAGGGCGGGGAGCGGTTTTTTGTGTGCGCTATCAAACAGGCCCTCAGCGGCCAGGCGTCGTTTGAGCGCCTCGAAGGCCCGCCGCAGGGCGCCGTCACCGGCCTCTTCCATGTGCTCGGCGATAAGCTGGAATTCACCGCGGCCCTCGTACAGGCTAACCCGTACCCGCATCAGCACCTGCATGCCGTTTTCAGGGGCAAATCCGAGTTGCATATTACGCTGGCGGAACATGGCGCAGCGCACCTGGGCCTGACTGTCTTTGAGGGAGAAGTAAAGGTGCCCGGAGGAGGGCCGCGCCAGGTTGGAAAGCTCGCCCTCCACCCAAATGAGCGGAAAGTTCTCTTCGAGCAGTTCACGCGCCTCTTGGTTGAGGCGGGAGACGGTGTAGACCTCGCGCAGCGAGAGGGCGGCGAGGTTTTCCATGGGGTCGAACATGGGCTAATGATAATCCACTTGGCGGGGCAGCGATACCTCTGCTGTTTACCCTGGCGGTTCAGGGTGTTACAATGTTTGGCTATCTCTCCACACCAGGTAGCCCGCCTATGCGTGTAGTACAGGACGCCCTTACCTTCGATGATGTCATGCTGGTGCCGGCACACTCTACGGTGCTGCCCGCGCAAGTCAACCTGGAAACCTGGCTGACCCGCGAGATCAAACTCAATATCCCCCTGCTGTCCGCCGCCATGGACACCGTCACCGAGGCCCGTCTGGCCATTAGCCTGGCGCAAGAGGGCGGCATCGGCATTATCCACCGCAATATGACCATCGAGGAACAGGCGCAGCACGTGCGCATGGTCAAAAAATTCGAGAGCGGCGTGATTAAAGAGCCGATCTCGGTCACGCCCGAAACCACCATCCGCGACGTACTGGCACTCACCCGTGCCAATAATATCTCCGGTGTGCCGGTGGTAAACGGCGAAGAACTGGTGGGCATCGTCACCAGCCGCGACCTGCGGTTTGAAACGGGTTATGACAGCCCGGTTTCCAATATCATGACGCCCAAAGAGCGCCTGGTCACGGTGCGGGAAGGCGCCGAGCGCGAAGAGGTGGTGGGTCTGCTGCACAAGTACCGCATCGAAAAGGTGCTGGTGGTGAATGATAAGTTTCAACTGCGCGGCCTGATTACCGTTAAAGACATTCAAAAGGCCAAGGAAAATCCCAACGCCTGCAAGGATCAACTGGCGCGGCTACGCGTCGGCGCGGCGGTCGGCACGGGGCAGGGCACCGACGAGCGCGTGGCGGCATTGGTGGCCGCCGGCGTGGACGTGATCGTGGTCGATACCGCGCACGGCCACTCGCAGGGCGTGATCGACCGCGTGCGCTGGATTAAAACCCACTACCCGGCCATGCAGGTGATCGGCGGCAACATCGCCACTGCCGAGGCCGCGCATGCGCTGGTCAAGGCGGGCGCAGATGCCGTGAAGGTGGGCATCGGCCCCGGCTCCATTTGCACCACGCGCATTATCTCCGGCGTGGGCGTGCCGCAAATCAGCGCCATCGAGAATGTAGCCGTCGCTCTGGCCAAGAGCGGCATCCCGCTAATCGCCGACGGTGGCGTGCGCTACTCCGGCGACCTGGCCAAGGCGCTGGCCGCAGGCGCCTATGCTGTGATGATAGGCAGCATGTTCGCCGGCACCGAAGAGGCGCCCGGCGAGATCGAGTTATACCAAGGCCGTTCCTACAAATCCTATCGCGGCATGGGCTCGCTGGGCGCGATGACGCGGTTACAAGGCGGCGGTTCCAGTGATCGCTATTTTCAAGAAGGTATTTCCGAGCCTGAAAAACTCGTCCCCGAGGGCATCGAAGGCCGCGTGCCGTATAAGGGCACCCTGCAAGTCATCGTGCATCAATTAATGGGCGGTGTGCGCGCCAGCATGGGCTATACCGGCTGCAAAAATATCGACGAAATGCGCACCAAGCCGCAATTCGTGCGCGTCACCCTGGCCGGCATGCGCGAGAGCCACGTGCACGATGTATCGATTACCAAAGAAGCGCCGAATTATCGGGTTGATTAATAAAGCAGTAGCGAGAGGCTAGTGGCGAGTAGCGAGGATGAAGCAGGTCTTTACTAGCCACTCGCTACTAGCTACTCGCCACTGAATCTATGAACATCCACGCCCACCGCATCCTCATCCTCGATTTCGGATCGCAATACACGCAGCTCATCGCGCGGCGCGTGCGCGAGGCCGGGGTGTATTGTGAAATTCACGCCTACGACATGGCCGAACAGGCCATCCACGAATTCCATCCCAAGGGCATCATTCTCTCAGGTGGGCCGGAGTCGGTAACGCTGGCCGCCACGCCGCGCGCCCCGCAAGCGGTCTTCACTTTGGGTGTGCCGGTGCTGGGCATCTGCTATGGCATGCAAACCATGGCCGCGCAGTTGGGTGGGGCCGTGGAGAGTTCCGCGCAGCGCGAGTTTGGCTACGCGCAGGTGCGTGCACGCGGGCACTCGGCGCTACTGCGCGACATCGAAGACCATACCAGTCCCGAAGGTTATGGCCTGCTCGACGTGTGGATGAGTCACGGCGATCGCGTGGCCCGTCTGCCCGAGGGCTTCAAGATCATCGCCACAACCGATAGCGCGCCCATTGCCGGCATGGCCGATGAGACGCGGCATTTTTATGGCCTGCAATTCCATCCCGAGGTAACGCATACCCATCAAGGCGGGCGCATCTTGCAGCGCTTCGTGCACCAGATCTGCGGTTGCGATAATTTATGGACCGCCGATAATATCGTGGAAGACAGCCTACAGCGCATCCGCGCGCAGGTCGGCACGGATCAAGTCTTGCTGGGGCTCTCCGGCGGCGTCGATTCCTCGGTAGTCGCCGCACTGTTGCACAAGGCCATCGGCGATCAACTCACCTGCGTGTTTGTCGATCACGGCCTGCTGCGCCTGCACGAGGGCGACCAGGTCATGGCCACCTTCGCCAAACACATGGGCATAAAAGTCATCCGCGTCGATGCGGAAAAATTATTTCTCGATGCGCTCAAGGGCGTCAGCGACCCCGAACAGAAACGCAAGATCATCGGCTCCTTATTCATCGACGTGTTTGATACGCAAGCCGCACAACTGGCAAATGCAATGCAGTGGCTTGCCCAGGGCACGATCTACCCCGATGTCATTGAATCGGCGGGCGCCAAATCGGGCAAGGCCCACGTCATCAAATCCCACCACAACG
>DATECT010000161.1:0-8358 GCA_035286765.1 Gammaproteobacteria bacterium | reverse complement strand
CTGCGCCGTTACCAATCGGGTACCTAGTAATCCCGCAACGCTAGCTTGCAATGCATCCAGGCTATTGGCGCGGTTAACCCCACCGGACTTGCCGCGCCCGCCCGCATGTACCTGCGCCTTGACTATCCAACTCGCGCCACCCAATTCACGTGCAGCAGCTAGTGCCTGTTCAGGAGTGGCTACCCACTTGCCGAGGGTGGTGGCAATACCGTAATCGGCGAACAGTTGCTTGGACTGAAATTCGTGTAAATTCATGGTGATTGGGTCACGCAAAAGGCAATATTGTGGAGGAAATGGGGGATTTAAGCAAAAATGCGCTATGCTATAAGGGCTCTCCTGCATGCGCTGCCTATGAATTTACTACGTTTTTTATTTATTGCCCTGGTTGTTTGGCTGCTAATTACCTTAGTACGCGGTTACCTCCGGCGGCTCTCGAGTGCCCCCAAAAAACCGGCGCCGCCGCGCATCGGCAATATGGTGCGCTGCGCGCAATGTGGGCTGCATGTGCCCGAGCTGGAGGCCCTAAAAAGGGGTGAAAAATACTATTGTTCGCCCCAACATTTGAAGATAGATACACGGTGAGCCAATACAGGTACCTAAATCCGGTGCAGCATCCGCTTTTCCCTTGTATCTTGTATCTTGTACCTTGCATCTTGTTCCTTGTATATCTTGCATTCTATGTTGACCTATCTACACGATAAACTGCACGCGGGCACCTCCGCCGAACCCGCTCATACCTGGAAACCGCTAGGCTTACTCAACCTCTACCGTTTAGCCCTGGCCGGGTTTTTTCTAATCCTGGTGGCGGGCGAAGGCCTGCCTAAACCCCTGGGCACCAGCGAACCGCAGTTTTTCGTTCAACTCGTCGTCAGCTATTTAATCTTCGCCATTGGAATTGCGCTGGCCTTGCTGGGCCGCTGGCCAAGCTTCCGCATCCAGCTCTACAGCCAAGTCGCGCTCGATATTATCTTTATCATCCTGCTGATGCACGCCAGCGGTGGCGTAACCAGCGGAGTCGGCATGTTACTGGTGGTCGTGGTGGCCGCCGGCAGTATCCTTACTGCGGGACGTACCGCCTTGCTATTTGCCGCGATCGCCACCTTGGCCACGCTGGCGGAGCAGGTATACGCCCAGCTCTCCGCTACCGCCCAGCCGGGCGGCTACACGCATGCCGGCCTGCTGGGGGCAACGTTTTTTGCCACCGCCGTGCTGGCCAACCTGCTGGCCAAGCGCACCCTGGAAAGCGAGGCGCTGGCCCAGCAGCGCGGCGAAGACCTTGCACACATGGCGCAACTGACCGACTACATTATTCAGCGCATGCAGACCGGCATTATCGTGCTCGACACCGCCGACGAGACCCGGCTGATGAACGAATCCGCCTGGCATTTGCTGGGCACGGCCCAAAAGCTCAAGCGCCAGAGCCTGGCGCAGATCTCGCCCGAACTAATACGCCAACTGCGCAACTGGCGCGACAACCCACTCTATGAACCCACCACTTTCCGTCCCACCAATACCGCCGCGGATGTCTTGCCGCGTTTTGCCCGCCTGGGCCGCGGCGAATCGTCCGGCACTTTGATATTTCTCGAGGACACCTCCGGCATCGCGCAGCAGGCGCAACACTTGAAGCTGGCCTCGCTGGGGCGGCTCACCGCCAGCATCGCCCATGAAATCCGCAATCCGCTGGCGGCGATCAGCCATGCCGGGCAATTGCTGGGCGAATCGGCAACCCTTGACCAGGGCGAGACCCGGCTGACCCAGATCATCCGCGAGCAGTCGCTACGCATGAACAAGATCGTGGAAAACATGCTGCAATTAAGCCGCCGCGAGCGCTCCCACCTCGCCGATTTCCCCTTAAAGCCCTGGCTGGAGGAGTTTGTGGTCGAATTTACCCGCAGCCAGAATATCGAGATGGCGGAAGTCGGCGTGGAACACGGCACGCATAATATTATCGTGCGCATGGACCCGAGCCAGTTGCACCAGGTGCTGTGGAATCTGTGCGAAAACGGGCTGCGTTACGCGGGGCCCGGCGAACCCGTAAAGTTAAGGCTGCGCGACGGTATCCTGCTGGAGTCACGCGCGCCCTTTTTAGATATTATCGACTCTGGTCCCGGCATCAGCCCGGAGGTGGTACAGCACATTTTTGAGCCGTTTTTCACCACCGAACAGAGCGGTACCGGGCTTGGCCTGTATATCGCCCGCGAACTCTGCGAGTGCAACCAGGCCCGCCTCAGCTACATCGCCATGCCCACCGGCGGGAGCTGTTTCCGCATTACCTTTGCCGATCCGCGCCGCCGCCAGGTGGCCTAACACACGCCACGGCAGCTTTATGGGCTTTTCAAGACCCCCGCACCGCTGTATATTCAGAGAGTCCCTATTCGCCCGGCCTATTACCCAAGCATGCGATACCCCCGCCCTATGCACCGCGCGGACACTTCCGCTGTTTCGCCTCACGGCTGGACACGACTGAGGGCAGCCTTTGGCATCGCAGTTTGGGCTTTTCGGTTGCCTATTAAAAGGAGTTAACCATGGCACAACAACTTGCATTGGTGGTGGATGACGAGCCCGATATCCGTGAACTGCTGGAACTCACCCTGGGGCGCATGAATATCAACACACAGGCCGCGGAAACGCTTACCCAGGCGCGCACCCTGCTGTCAAAACACCACTTCGATCTATGCCTCACCGACATGCGTCTGCCCGACGGAAACGGCATCGAACTGGTCGAATACATCCAACGCTTGGACCCCGACATGCCGGTGGCGGTGATCACCGCACACGGCAATATGGAATCCGCCATCCAGGCGCTCAAGGCGGGCGCGTTTGATTTCGTCTCCAAGCCGGTCGAACTGCAAGTGTTGCGCAGCCTGGTCAGCACGGCACTGAAACTATCCGGCAAACCCCCGCAAGGCCCGCGTCCCGGACTTACCCTGCTCGGCGACTCACCGGCCATGCAGCATACCCGCGCCACCATCGCCAAACTGGCGCGGAGCCAGGCCCCCATTTACATCAGCGGCGAATCCGGCACCGGCAAGGAACTGGTGGCGCGCCTGATCCACGAAAAAGGCCCGCGCGCCGATCACCCGTTTATCGCCGTGAACTGCGGCGCCATCCCCGAGCACCTGATGGAGAGCGAATTCTTCGGCTACAAAAAGGGCAGCTTCACCGGCGCCGTGGCCGACAAGCCGGGCCTATTCCAGGTGGCCGAAGGCGGCACCCTGTTTCTCGACGAGGTCGCCGACCTGCCGCTGCACATGCAGGTCAAGCTATTGCGCGCTATCCAGGAAAAGGCCGTGCGCCCGATCGGCACGCAAAAGGAAATCCCCATCGACGTGCGCATTCTGAGCGCCACCCACAAAGACCTAGCGGCATTGGTCAAGCAAGGCGGCTTTCGCCAAGACCTGTTCTACCGCATCAACGTCATCGAATTGCATGTGCCCAGCCTGCGCGAACGCCCACAAGACATCCCGCCGCTCGCCGAACATATCCTCGCCCGCCTGGCCCAGCAAAACGGCGTGCCCAAGCCCACGCTCACACCCGACGCCCTGGAAACCCTCAGCAAGCATCCCTTCCCCGGCAATGTGCGCGAACTGGAAAATATCCTGGAACGCGCCATGACCTTATGCGAGGGCGACATCATAGATGCAGAAGACCTACGCCTCCCGCTACACCACGTAGAACCGCCCAGCGGCGACGGCAAACTGCCGCTTGAACCTTATCTGGATAACATCGAGAAAGAGGCCATCGTGAAGGCCTTGGAGCAAACGCGCTACAACAAGACGGCGGCGGCAAAATTACTGGGCATTACCTTCCGTGCCTTACGCTATCGGCTGAAGAAGTTGGGGCTGGAATAAAAGTAGCGTGCGCCGTGCGCACGAATAGATAAAAGTGTGTGGCACGTGGTACATAGGGCGGAATAGCGATAGCGTATTCCGCCGCATGTGATAATGATCATTGGCATACGGCGCAATGCCCGGAGTTTACCCCTTCGGCAAGTTCAGGGCAGGCTCTGAGTGTAACCGAAGGGGTTATTGCGCCCTACGAACTACTGGACGTTTTTAATTGACACGGTTTCCCATCGAGCCTGAATAGTGTCAGATGAAAGGTCTGCGCCGCAGTTCCATTCGATAAAGTATTTGCCATTGTGAATTCGTTCGAATTCACTTTTGTCTTTAAGCGGCGTAAAAGCTTCGGATTCTAGATATGGTTTTACGTCAAATAAGCCGGCCGTCCCATCATCGGCTTTGATGTACAACATGTAATTATCTTTTGGAACAACTTCTACAATATTCATTGGTCAAGTCCTCGAATCGGGAACGGTTTCTTGCCGTTGACAGCCAACTGCCAATCAGCCATCAGATCATCTTGGTGTATTTCAATCCATGCGACGACCAGTTTGTGTTTCTTCGGTGGAATTTTACCAGCCAGAACGGTTCCATCCTGAATAGAGTACACAGCTACTTGACCTTGATATTCAGCATGGATGTGCGGCACGTTGTGCTTTTCTGTATCGTAGAAAAACATTCGAATAAGAATGCCATAGAACATCGAAATTGTAGGCATGACAACGATCTCTCTTGTTGAGCATAACTAAAATCAGACGCCCTACGCCAATTTCGTCAAAGCGAGCATCAGTAATATACGCCGCCTCGTTTCAGCGGTCAAAGCAAAGCGGGCGCCATGGATTTAGAACCAGCGCTTACGCCGAAAATACACCAGCATGCCGATGATCATTACGATGATGATTCCCCACACCATCAAATAACCGTATTGCCAACCCAACTCCGGCATATTCCATGGGCTGCTGCGGTCGAAGTTCATGCCGTAGATGCTGGTAACGAAAATCGGCGGGGTGAACAGCGTGGCGATGACGGTAAGCACGCGCATGACGTCGGTGAGGCGATTATTGATATTCGATAAGTGCACGTCGAGCAGGCTGGCCGCCATCTCGCGGTAGTTCTCCACCACATCCATGGCTTGTACGGCGTGGTCCAAGGTATCGCGCAGATAAACCGAGACATCGGGGGAAATCAAATTCTGATCTTCGTGCAACAGCCGTGCAATGACCTCACGTTGCGGCCAGAGCACCCGCCGCAATTCCAGTAAACGGCGCCGCAATCGATAAATATCCCTCATGGTTTGGGTGCCGGGCCGATTGAGAATCTCGTCTTCCACTCCCTCCAGTTGATCGCCTATGGCCTCCAACACCGGGAAGGCGGCATCGACAACCAGGTCGATCAGGGCATAGGCAAGGTAATCGGCATTGCGCTCGCGGATACGCGAGTGCGTGGTGACGATGCGCGTGCGCAGGGGCTCGAAAATATCGGCGCCGGAGGGTTGGAAGCTCACTACATAGTTTTTTCCGCTAAACAACGATATCTGCGCGGCCTTTATCGCCCCGTTACTAAAAGACTGATGTTGGAGCACTGCAAAGACGGTATCGTCGTAACTCTCCACCTTGGGGCGCTGCCCGAGGTGGGTGACGTCTTCCATGGCCAAGGGATGTAATTTGAATAGTTCGGCCAGGCCCTGCAAGATAGCCAAATTTCCCAGGCCGATCACATGCACCCAGGCAACCGCCCCTTGCGGTTGCCCATCGGCCAGTTCCTTGGCAAGTTGGGCGAGATCTGTAATCACGCGGGTATTGGTCTGCTCGCCGCGGTATTCGAGCAGGTGAATCTCGGTACGCTCATCCTCACCCTGCACTGCTTTAAGCGTGCCCGGCGCCGTGCCGGGAGGATGGTAGTCTTTGATTAACTCCGCCATATTTTCTCTATACTCTAACCGCCAAGACGCCAAGAGCGCCAAGTAAAATTTTAAAGTTAGGCACAGACAACTCAGAGAGTACCTCGAATCCGGCTAAAACTGTCTTTTTGTATAGCTAACTACCCTGCGGCTGAACTCAGATTAGATGTGCCCATTAGCTTTTTCACAAGTTTATTTCCTTGGCGCCTTGGCGGTAGATTATTTAGCAAGCTTTTCCTTCAACAGCGCATTCAGTTGCGCCGGGTTGGCCTTGCCTTGCGTGGCCTTCATCACCTGGCCGACGAAGAAACCGAACAGTTTTTCCTGGCCGTCGCGGTATTGCTGCAACTGCTCCGGGTGCTGCGCCATCACGGCGTCGATGGCCTGTTCAATGGCGCCTGTATCAGTAACTTGCTTGAGTCCCTTGCTTTGAATGATTGCGTCGGCATCGCCCTCGCCGTTCCAGATGGCCTCGAATACCTGCTTGGCGATCTTGCCGGAAATAGTGTTGTCTTTGATGCGCAGCAACAGCCCGCCTAATTGTTGCGGGCTGACCGGGCTGGCGTCGATGTCTTTACCGGCCTTGTTCAAGGCGCCGAGCAAATCGCCCATCACCCAGTTGGCGGCAAGCTTGGCCTCGTCGCCGGATGCGCTTATGGTGGCCTCGTAAAAATCGGCCAGTTCGCGGCTCGCGGTGAGCACGCCGGCCTCGTAGGCCGACAAGCCATATTGACTCATAAAGCGTTGGCGCTTGGCATCGGGCAATTCCGGCAGGGTCTTTTTGACCTGCTCGATGAAGGCCTCGTCCAATTCCACGGGCAGCAAATCGGGGTCGGGGAAATAGCGGTAATCGTTGGCCTCTTCCTTGGAACGCATGGAGCGCGTCTCGTCACGATCAGAATCGTAGAGGCGCGTCTCCTGCACCACCGTGCCGCCACTCTCCAGCAATTCGATCTGGCGTTCGACTTCGTAGTTGATGGCCTTTTCCACAAAGCGGAAGGAATTGATGTTTTTCAATTCCGCGCGTGTACCGAATTTCGCTTGGCCCTTGGGGCGCACCGAAACATTGGCGTCGCAGCGGAACGAGCCTTCCTGCATATTGCCGTCGCAGATTTCCAGATAGCGCACCAGGGAGTGAATTTTTTTCATATAGGCGACCGCTTCTTTCGCGGAACGCATGTCCGGCTCGGAGACGATCTCCAGCAGCGGTGTGCCGGCACGGTTTAGATCAATGCCGCTCAGACCTCTAAAATCACTGGCGCCTTCTTCGTGTAAGGATTTCCCCGCGTCCTCTTCCAAGTGCGCGCGCGTGACACCAATGGTTTTTTTCGTGCCGTCTTCCAGCTCGATCTCGACCTGGCCCTGCGCCACGATCGGAAGCTCGTATTGACTGATCTGATAGCCCTTGGGCAGGTCGGGATAAAAGTAATTTTTGCGCGCAAAAATGGAGCGGCGCGCGATCGTGGCATTGACGCTGAGCCCGAACTTCACCGCCATGCGCACCGCCTCGCCATTCAGCACCGGCAGCACGCCGGGCATACCGAGATCTACCGCGCAGGCTTGCGTGTTAGGCAATGCGCCATAGGCGATCGGCGCGCCGGAAAATATCTTGCTCTTGGTGGCAAGCTGGCTGTGAATTTCTAAACCGATGACTGTTTCCCATTCCATATTTAACCTCAGTAGCGAGTGGCTAGGAGCTAGGAGCTAGGAGAGGCATGATTCTATTCTCGCCACTAGCCACTTACATAAAATCATTGACGACCGTTGTTTACTCAAATCCGATAGGGATGCGTGTATGCCAATCGGTAGCTTGTTGATACTGATGCGCCACATTGAGCAGCCGCGCCTCGTCGAAATAATTACCGATGATCTGCAAGCCCACCGGGCGCTTACCGACAAAGCCTGCCGGGATGGACATGCCGGGTAGACCGGCGAGGTTGACGGCGATGGTGTAAATATCGGAGAGATACATGGTCACCGGGTCGTCGGTCTTCTCGCCCAGGTTGAAGGCGACCGTTGGCGAGGTCGGGCCCATGATCACGTCCACCTCTGCAAACGCGCGCTTGAAGTCGTCGCTGATTAGGCGGCGCAATTGCTGGGCCTTCAGATAATAGGCATCGTAGTATCCGGCGGACAGCACGTAAGTGCCTATCATGATGCGGCGTTTGACCTCGGCGCCAAAACCTTCCCCACGGGAACGCTCATATAAATCCTGTAAGTCTCGTGGTTCCCGACAACGGTAGCCGAAGCGCACGCCGTCAAAGCGCGACAGATTCGAGGAGCACTCGGCAGGCGCGATCACGTAATACACCGGCACGGCCAGATGAGTATTAGGCAGGCTGATCTCTTTGACGGTGGCACCGAGTTTTTGATAGTGCTTGACGGCGGCATCAATGGTCTCTGCTACCTTACTATCCAGCCCCTCGCCAAAATATTCCTTGGGCAGACCGATCTTCAAACCTTGCAATGAATCATTCAGCGCGGCGCGGTAATCGGGCACGGGCCGATCCACGCTGGTCGAATCGCGTGGGTCGAAACCGGCCATGACTTGCAGTAATAGCGCGGCGTCTTCCGCGGTGCGCGTCATCGGGCCGCCCTGATCGAGGCTGGAGGCGA
>DATECT010000160.1:0-13070 GCA_035286765.1 Gammaproteobacteria bacterium | reverse complement strand
CGGCAATGCACACGAGATCAGCGCCTCATTACTCATGCCCGGCAATACTATCTCCTCGACCCTCGCTAATGAATTCACCGAGGCCGATGGCGTAATCTACACCTCGTCACTGGTCAGCTTGGGATTAATCCTATTCTTCATCACGTTTGTTGTGCTGGCGCTCGCCAAATTCATGCTGTTCAAATTGGCCGCGCGCGAAGGCAAGCAGACCTAATCGCCATGAATACACGCTATCTGCGCAGACGTTTCACCAATACCCTCAGCTTGGGAATTTCCATATTGGCGATGGGCTTCGGTTTATTCTGGCTGGGCTGGATCTTATGGACCCTGTTCGCCAACGGCCTCGCCAGCATCGGCATGCACCTGTTCACCGAAATGACCCCGCCGCCCGGCAGCGAGGGCGGACTGCTCAATGCCATCATCGGCAGCCTGATCATGACCGGCATGGGCACGCTGATAGGCACGCCGGTGGGTATCCTGGCGGGCACCTATCTGGCGGAGTTCGGCAACCAGGGCTGGCTCGCGCCCACCACGCGTTTCATCAACGATATTCTGCTGAGTGCGCCCTCCATCATCATTGGCCTGTTTATCTATACCGTCGTCGTGGTGCCCATGGGACACTTCTCCGCCTGGGCGGGCTCGCTGGCGCTGGCCATCATTGTGTTTCCGGTGGTGGTGCGCACCACCGAAAATATGCTGCGCCTGGTGCCCAATAGCCTGCGCGAGGCCGCCTCCGCGCTGGGCGCACCGCAGTGGAAAGTGGTGGTGCTGGTGGCCTACCGGGCCTCGCTGGCCGGTATATTGACCGGCATCATGCTGGCCGTGGCGCGCGTGGCCGGCGAGACCGCGCCGTTGCTGTTCACGGCCCTTAATAATCAATTTTGGAGCAATAATCTGAATGCACCTATGGCCAATCTGCCGGTGGTGATTTTCCAATTTGCCATGAGTCCTTATGAAGACTGGCAGCACCTGGCCTGGGGTGGCGCTTTACTGATAACCTTAAGCGTGCTGGCGTTGAATATCACCGCACGCGTGCTGTTTCGCCAGAAGAATCAATAGTTATGGAGCAATTCGAGCTTAATGAATTCGCGCCGCATAAGGCAGAACCGGCAAAATTCAGGCATACTCCACCTGGAAAAACCACCCCGTATCGTGACCTTAATAACGCGCCGCGACAGGATGAGGCAATGAATAGCCAACAACCCAACCCATCCAAGATTATTATCAAGGACTTGAACTTTTACTACGGTAAATTTCACGCCCTGAAATCCATCACGCTTAATATTCCGGTCGAACAAGTGACCGCCTTTATCGGCCCATCGGGCTGTGGTAAATCCACGCTACTGCGCACCTTCAACCGTATGTATGAGCTTTATCCCAAGCAGCGTGCAACAGGCGAGATTTGGCTGGACGACGAGAATATCCTGGAGCCGAATCAGGATTTGAATCTATTGCGCGCCAAGGTCGGCATGGTGTTTCAAAAGCCCACGCCGTTTCCCATGTCCATACACGACAATATCGTGTTCGGCGTCAAGCTCTACGAAAATTTGAACGCGCGCGCCATGCAGGAGCGCGTGGAGTGGGCCTTGCGCAAGGCGGCGTTGTGGGATGAAGTGAAAGACAAACTCAAGCAGAGCGGCACCAGCCTTTCCGGCGGCCAGCAGCAGCGCCTGTGCATTGCGCGTGCCATCGCGGTAAAGCCGGAGGTATTATTGCTTGACGAACCGGCCTCCGCGCTCGACCCCATCTCCACCGCGCACATCGAAGAACTCATCCACGAGCTAAAAGAAGATTACACGGTGGTGATCGTCACGCACAATATGCAACAGGCCGCGCGCGTATCGGACAACACCGCGTTCATGTATTTGGGCGAGCTGGTCGAATTCGGCAAAACCGATGCCATATTCACCAACCCCAAGAAAAAACAGACGGAAGATTATATTACCGGAAGATATGGGTGAGCTGCGAAGCTCGCGAACGGGTTTGGCAGGAAAGCCAAACCCTGGGTTCCAAGCGTAGCAGGGGTGAGATGCGAAGCAGCGAACGGGTAAGCCAAGGATGGCTTACCCAGGTACCCGAGCGGAGCAGGAATACGCAGCGCGGGGCGTAGCGCTGAAACAGATGCGTAGGTTGGGTTAGCGGCTTTATCGCGTAACCCAACAAACCCAGTTTTCAACACCGGCATTTGGTGTAATGACCAGCTTTGTTGGGTTACGGCGCAGAAATCCGCGCCTAACCCAACCTACCTGATAGCGAATAAACAAATTACGTGTTTTGTTATTTATGATTTGAAATACTAGTAGTAGACTGATGTTGCAATGAGGAACCGAGCATGGACAACTATCGCATAACGCACCACATTTCGCGCCAATTCAACGCGGAATTAGAAGATATCCGCAACCGTGTGCTGGCCATGGGTGGTCTGGTTGAGCAACAGCTCGTCGATGCCATTGCCGCCCTCGCCAATGCCGATACCCAGCTTGGCGAACAAGTCATGAGTAACGACTACAAGGTCAACTCCATGGAAGTCGCCATTGACGAAGAGTGCAACCAGATTATTGCGCGGCGTCAGCCGGCGGCCAGCGACCTGCGTTTAGTCACCGCCGTCATCAAGACCATCACCGATCTTGAACGGGTCGGCGACGAGGCCGAAAAAATCGCGCGCATGGCGGTGCAACTGGCCGAGATGGAGCGCCCTAAAAATCATTACCTGGAGATACAAACCCTGGGCAACCATGTGCGCCAAATGCTGCACGATTGCCTGGACGCCTTCGCGCGCATGGACCCGGAAAGTGCCATGGCCGTGGTGCGCGAGGATATTCAGGTCGATCGCGAATACGAAGGCATCATGCGCCAGCTTATCACCTACATGATGGAAGACCCGCGCACCATCACGCGCGTGCTCGACGTGATCTGGTCAGCGCGCGCGCTGGAGCGCATCGGTGACCACGCGCGTAATATCTGCGAGTACGTCATCTACTTAGTAAAGGGCAAAGACGTGCGCCACATCAGCCTGGAACAGATGGAAAAGGAAATCCTCGGCGGAGACTAATCAAAGTAGGGTGGGGCCCTGCCCCATCCTACAAAGCTGGGTTAGGAAGGCGTGGCTAGATTTTTCTGAAGGATCTTGACGAATTCCCTTTCCAGGGCGCGCACCTGCGCGATCGCTCGATGCGAGAGGGCGAAGGTAATAGCGGCCAGTAGTGGCATCGGTAAAAGGGCGAGGCTCGTCCACAGGCCCATCCATAACGTCGAAACTTGATATTGAGGATCGAAGCTCAGCAAAACCAGCCAGCCGGTCGAGTAAAAAACCACCACCGCGGCCAGCGAGACAAACACCCGGATATAGGGCCGCATGGCAGCTTCGTGGCGGTCACGCGTCAGCTCCATCCGCATAATGGTGGACGTCATTAGCCCCTTGTCCTGATTACCTACGGTCCACTTCTCAATATGCCTGCACGTGTTCACCAGCCGATTAATCAAGGCCAGCGGCAGATTGTGGATGTCACGCAGCAAGCCGTAAACAATGTGCACGCCTGCGGACAGGGCAAAGATGTTCGAGAAATCGGAAATGGGGTGCATTTTTTTCTTTGGCATTTAATTTGACGTGTAACAGCTTTTATAAACCGCATTACTGTTTAACGATGGCTTAATGGGTGTGTTACGCGTTTATTATTCCTAAGTTGACCGTGCATTTGTCCACACTCATATTAGCTTTATGGGGGTCAATTATTTCTAATTTTTCGATATAATTCTCATTTCCCCCAACCACCTCCATGAACCTAAACTGCCAGAATGGAGGAATTTCTAATTTGGATAAATCTAAGCATATAGATACTTTTCCATTTTGATGTACTATGTCTGTCTGGCCAAGACCAAACTTTTGTATATAAATATTTCTATCTTCAGGCTTTAATCCTGGCATTCCGTAAGAAAAAGTCGTGGGCACGGTTAAGTCTATTTTTTCTAAAGCACCTTTCCCTTTAACCTCGACTTCTTTTACCTCTTTCCCTTGTAATAGAAAGTCATTTATCTTGAATGTTACATCGAAGTTAAATTTTTTATTTCTATTTTCTTTTACAATCAGTTTGTGGCTATCTATAATTTCAAATGGCGCATTAAATATTGACCGTAATCCATAGTAGTCTTTTAGCTCCTCTGCCACCATTTTATGGTCAAGATCAGTAATATCTTTTAAATCAAAAAATAGAGAGATTTCAAATTCGTCAAATCTATAAAAGAATATTGAAATATCTATTGCTCTAGACCAGGATTCAATTTCTTCGTTGGAAAGGCTTAACAGATCATGAAGTATAACCCCATAGCTGGCTGCTTTTTTTATGGCACCGGAAGTGAAACCGCTTGCGGAAACGGCAATAACCACATCAGCATTTAAGCTGACTCTCCTTCCTATAAGTTCCTCAATCCACTTTACATTTTGTTTTTCTTTATGAATCCTGCACTCTACTAGGGTTAATAAATTTCCTTTTCTTATAAGAATGTCAATTTGGCGCGGTTGCTTCGGATTGTCTGGGTCAGGTATTTTTTGATCCCACATAACATCAGCATCTTGACCTTCAAGAAGTTCATGCACCCGCGTAATCATCTGTTCAATTTCATCTGATTGTTCAGACATAATAATTCGATGTATGACCTCAAAGGTCAGGGGTATACTACTTAGGCCGCTTCGAGCCGAGTGCCGGATTAGCGCCTGCCCAGCCAATAGTTTGGCCGCCTTCGATGATGGGCAACTGCCAGCACTTGGACAATACCCGCAGCCTCCCGGTAAAGCACTGTGTATGGAAACCGGGTCATTTGGGTAAGCCGTACATCCGGTTGTCTTTCTATTCGGTATCGATGCGGCGCCTCGCATACCAATCCCATGAGGTGTTCAAACTCGGCGAGGTATAAAGCCCCCAGCCCTGGACGCTTGGACTCAAGGTAAGCCACGGTCTCAAGATGCTCGGCCTCCGCAGCGGGGTGGAATTCGTAGTTCACCGCAACAGCATCTTTGCCTTGCGCCGGACCTCTTCGGCGGGAATGGGTTGCACGCTACCTTCATCCAATTCGCGTGCGCGCTGGTGCGCCTCCGTCAACCAGTCTTGGGCAATTTCAAGTTCGGAGGGTGCGTCAAGGCTGAGCAAAAGCTTCTGTGCCAGTTCTGCGCGTTCTTCCTCCGTTAACTGAAGTACCTCTGCTTCGATTTGTTTCAGATTCATATGCAAGTGCCTCCAATCTAGCTCATTCTATATCTAAACACTAACAGACATCATTGAGCAACTCGTCTCTCCTCAACTAACACCGAAACGCCACCATATGATCGACCTCGATCTTGATGCCTACCTGCTCGCCGATGGCGTGGTTGTGGTGGCTGGGGAACATGGAGAGTACCTTGCTGCCGGTGGGCAGGCGCAGGGTGTACATGATCTCGGCGCCTTTGAAGGCCTTTTGGATAACTTCGGCGCGCATCGGTGCGGCGTCGTCGTGCACGATGTCGTCGGGGCGCACCAGTAAATCCACTTGCGCACCGGACGGCCAATCGTAGGCGCGGTTGCCTTTGATCACGCCGATTTCGGTCTGTACGGTGTCGGGTGTAAGCAAGGTGCCGCGCAGAAAGATGCCTTGGCCGATGAAGTCGGCGACGAAGCGGCTGGCGGGTTCGTGGTAGAGGTTGTAGGGCGTGTCCCATTGTAGGATGCGCCCTTCGTGCATCACGCCGATCTGGTCGCCGAGCGCGAAGGCCTCGTGTTGGTCGTGGGTGACCAGTATGCCGGTGGTGCCTTGGCTCTTGAGGATGTCGCGCACTTCCAGGCTCAAGCGCTCGCGCATGTCTACGTCGAGGTTGGAAAAGGGTTCGTCCATCAGGATGATTGCAGGGCGGGGGGCGAGGGCGCGCGCGAGGGCCACGCGCTGTTGTTGGCCACCGGAGAGTTCATGCGGGTAGCGTCCACCCAGGCCTTGTAGACCCACGACTTCCAGCATGCGCGCGGTGATTTCCTTGCGCGAACCGGCGGGTAAATTACGCAGCCCGAAGGCGATGTTGGCGTTGACGTCCATGTGCGGGAACAGCGCGTAATCCTGGAACACCATGCCCAAGTGGCGCTGCTCCGGCGCCAGGGTATAGCCGGGCCGGGAGATGGTAACGCCATTTAGAATAATCTCGCCGTTCAACACCGGCTCAAAGCCCGCGATGGCGCGCAGCACCGTGGTCTTGCCGCAGCCGCTCGGCCCCAGCAGGCAAATCAGCGCGCCTTGTTTCACGTGCATGGAGACATCTTGCACAGCCACGTGTTGCTGATAGCGGCATTCGATATTTTTAAGTTCTAACAAGTCACTCATGGTAAGTCCAGGGGATTGTAGATGCTAAATGATAGCAAATCTCATTTGAGTGTGACGGTTTATTATCAACGCCCGCCGCTAGGCACTAAACGCCAACGGCGGTTCAGGGAATAGACCAGCGATAAGGTTACAAATGAGAAGATCAAAAGGCCGATGGAGAGCAGGTGGGCCTGGCCGTATTCCAGGCTCTCGACGTGATCGTAAATGGTGATGGACAGCACCTGCGTTTGTCCGGGGATATTGCCGCCGATCATCAGCACCACACCGAATTCGCCGACGGTGTGGGCAAACCCTAGTGTCAGGGCAGTAATAAACCCGCGCGTGGAGAGCGGCACCGCCACGGCGAAAAACCGCCGCGCCGGGGTGGCGCCCAGGGTGCTGGCCGCATCCAATAAATTAGTGCTCACTGCCTCGAAGGCGTTTTGCAGGGGCTGCACCACAAACGGTAGAGAATAGAGCATCGAGCCGATCACCAGGCCGCTGAACGAGAAGGCCAGTGAGTGGCCGCTTAATGCCAGCCACGGCGCGCCCAAAATGCCTTGCGGGGCAAATGCGAGCAGCAGATAGAAACCCAGCACCGTCGGCGGCAACACTAATGGCAGCGCAACCAGGGCCTCGATCGGCGTTTTGAGCCGTGAAGCGGTGCGCGCCAGCCACCACGCCAGCGGCGTGCCGATCAGTAATAGCCCCAGGCTAGTGACGGCGGCCAAGCGCAGGGTGATCCACACGGGAGTCCACACAAAGGGATTATCTAACATTGCACTGGGCATGCTTCACTCTTATAAGGAGAGGGTGAGAAGGAATCGCTTATTTATCTATGGTATCTACATTTAATTGCAGCCAGTATTCAAGTAAGGCCAGGTGCCAC
Organism: Gammaproteobacteria bacterium; assembly: GCA_035286765.1. GTDB lineage: Bacteria > Pseudomonadota > Gammaproteobacteria > SURF-13 > SURF-13 > DATECT01. Next base: position 5,863 of record DATECT010000160.1, on the reverse strand, counting down.
AGCTTGCTGCCGTTAAGCGGAGTCATGTAGCGCTCGGGGACCGCTAACAATTTTTCGACATAGCTGTGTTGGAATAAACCGCGCTGCCGGCAGGCCGGGGAATGCAGCACCTCGCGCATGAATTCCAGAAAAGGACCGCGCACATATTTCAGGGCGGGCATAGGGAAATAGCCTTTGGGGCGGTCAATCACGGCATCCGGCAGCAGGCCGCGCGCAATGGCCTTGAGCGGGTGCTTGCCGCCATTTTTTAGTTTGAGTTCGGGCGGCATGTGCGCGGCCAACTCTACCAATTCATGGTCGAGAAACGGCACGCGCGCCTCCAGGCCCCAGGCCATGGTCATGTTATCGACGCGCTTGACTGGGTCGTCCACGATCAAGGTGGTAACATCCAAACGCAATACGCGATCCATGAAGCTATCGGCGCCCGGTTCGGCGAGTAAGGCGGCAATGTGGGCCGAGGTATGATCCGCGCCATGATAAGCGGGATGCACCGTCTCTAGAAATTCGGCGTGGCAGCGGTCAAAATAATGCTTACGAAAGCGCTCCAGATCCGTTCCTCGTTCGGCGTCCATCAGCGGATACCAAAAATAGCCGCCGAACACCTCGTCGGCACCCTGCCCGCTTTGCACCACCTTTACTTCCTTTGATACGCGCTCGGCGAGTAAATAAAACGCGATGGCATCCTGCGCGACCATCGGTTCCGCCATGGTACGCACACCTTCATGCAGGCGCGGCAATACTTCGCTGTTCGGCACAATAAAACGGTGATGGCGAGTGCCGAAGCGCTGCACGACTAAATCGGAGTATTCAAATTCGCTGCCGCGCTCCTCGGGCGCGTCCTCGAAGCCCACCGAAAACGTCAACAGATTTTTTTGACCGGCCTCGGCGAGCAGCGCGACGATCAAGCTCGAATCGAGGCCGCCGGAAAGTAATACGCCTACCGGGACATCGGCGATCAGGCGGCGTTTTTCCACTGCGGCGCGCAATAGGGTGTGCGTGGCCTCAATCCATTCAGCCTCGGTTTTTGCATGGGCCGGGCGGCGCGCCTCCAGCCGCCAATAAATGCGCGGTGTCAACTCGCCTTGTGGCGTGATGAGCAAGGTCGTGCCGGGCGCGAGTTTGCGTATGCCATTCAGAATGGTGCGCGGCGCGGGCACCACGGCGTGCAGGGTAAGTTGATGGTGCAGGGCAACCGGGTCGATGCGGGTATCCACCTCGCCTGCTGCCAACAAGGCCTGCGTGTTGGAGGCAAAGCGTACATGGTGCGGCGTGTGGGAGTAGTAAAGCGGTTTAATGCCCAGACGGTCGCGCGCCAGAAATAACCGCTGGCGCTTGCTGTTCCAAATGGCGAAGGCGAACATGCCGTGCAGCCGTTCCACGCAGCGCTCGCCCCAGGCGGCATAGGCCTTGAGAATGACCTCGGTATCGCCATCGGAAACAAACTGATGGCCCGCTTGGATCAGTTCGCGGCGCAGCGCCGGGTAGTTATAGATCGTGCCGTTAAAGACGATAGCCAGCCCAAGTTGCGGATCGACCAGCGGCTGGTTGGAGCGCTCCGAAAGATCGATAATGGCCAGCCGGCGGTGGCCAAAGGCGAGCGGGCCGTCTTGGTAATTGCCCTCGCTATCGGGTCCGCGCCGCGCCAGGGCGGCTGTCATACGCGCCACCGCGTCGAGGTTCGGGGCCCGTCCGTCAAGACGCAATTCACCGCTAATGCCGCACATCGGTTATCCCTGTCTGAGGTCTGATTCTATTGCATTGCCGCGGGGGCTGCTTTAATCTGTAAGTGCCGCACGCGCTCTGCCATTACATCCACAATAAGAGGACGGGAATATGAAAAATCCACTCGATTCCATTGCCGGAACCATTATATCAGGCTTGGTATTGACCGCTGTGCTGATAGCGCTCGCCAATGCGCTTATGTAGCGGTTAGCAGTAACCTATCACTTACCTAGAGGGGATAAATTATGGAACAAGAATGGCTGCCGCTCATCGAACGCTGGATACATTTTTTAGCAGGCATTACCTGGATAGGCCTGCTGTATTATTTTAATCTCGTGCAGGTGCCGGCCATGGCCGCAGCGAACGCCGATCAGGGCGGCCCGGGTGGCGCAGGGATCACCAAGTATGTGCTGCCCCGCGCGCTGTTCTGGTTCCGCTGGGGCGCGGTCGTCACTTGGCTGGCGGGCGCGGCCCTATTGGGCAAGCACTTTGTGGATGCCTTTACCCTGCAAGGGCAGCATGTATTGATCGGCATCGGCGCCTGGTTGGGCACCATCATGCTATTAAATGTATGGGGCATTATCTGGCCTAATCAAAAGAAGGTGCTGGGGCTTAAGCCTGCCGATGACGCCGAGAAGGCAAAGGCGCGCCGCCTCGCGTTTCTCGCCTCGCGCACCAATACCCTGCTCTCGATACCCATGCTATTGTTCATGGCCGCTTCCAGTCACGGCGCCGGGTTATTTTCCTGAGCCTAAGGAAACCCTAATTAATTCAACAACGTCGTTCCCGCGAAAGCGGGAACCCACGTAATTTAGTGGCTTACTGGATTCATGATGCAGTACCCTTCGCTTCGCTCTTCCCTGTGCCTCACCCCTATGGGGCCACCCACGGTGGTGCCGTTTGGCAATCCTGCCAAACGGTCCCGCCATAGCCTGCCCCCGCGTAGGCGGGGGCGGGAATGACGAAAAAGACAATAAATCACAGATTCCCTAAGCGTTGCTGCTTGATTTCCAGCGTGAACTGGGCCCGGCAAACACCGGCCCAGTTCCTGGCGGGATGCCGGAAACGTATGAATTTTGCGTCCAGGCGTTTTTAGGGTATAAAATAGGCATTTACAATTGGCGGCCCTGTCATGGGGCTGCCTTTTTGTTTTTGATGAGCCGCAAAAATGACTATGACAAACTCGCTGATGACTACCTACGCACGATTACCGGTTACCTTTGAGCGCGGCGAAGGCGCTTGGCTATGGGATAACCATGGCCGTCAATACCTTGACGCGTTAAGCGGCGTTGCCGTGTGCGGCTTGGGCCACGCCCACCCTGCCGTCACGCAGGCGATTTGCGAGCAGGCCGGGCGCTTGGTGCACACCTCCAATCATTACGGCATTGCCAAGCAAGAAGAGTTGGCTGCGCAATTGGCGCGCCTCTCTACGCTGGATAAGGCCTTCTTCTGCAATTCCGGCGCCGAGGCCAACGAGGCGGCGATCAAGATCGCGCGCCTGTATGGGCATCAGAAAGGCATTACTATCCCCACCATTATCGTAGCGGAAAACAGTTTCCATGGCCGCACCCTCGCCACCCTCACCGCCACCGGCAACCGTCGTGTGCAGGCCGGATTTGACCCCTTGGTACAGGGCTTCGTGCGGGTCGCCTATAACGACCTCGATGCCTTGCGCATCATCGCCAAGAACAGCCCGAATATTGTCGCGATATTGATCGAACCTATTCAGGGCGAGGGCGGCGTGAACATGCCAAACGAAAATTACCTGGCCGGCGTGCGCGCACTGTGCGATGAGCATGACTGGTTAATGATCCTGGACGAGGTGCAAACCGGCATGTGCCGCACCGGCCAGTGGTTCGGTTTTCAGCACACCCACATCAGGCCCGACATCATCACGCTGGCCAAGGCGCTGGGCAACGGCATGCCCATCGGTGCCTGCTTGGCGCGCGATAAAGCCGGACAGATATTTAAGCCCGGCAATCACGCCACCACCTTCGGCGGCAACCCGCTGGCGTGCAGCGCGGCGCTGGCCGTGATCCACACGCTGGAGAGTGAAAGGCTGGCCGAGCACGCCCAAGTTTTAGGCGAGCGCATGATGAGCAGTCTCAAGCGCAATCTGACAGGCAACCCGCAGGTCAGACAGATTCGCGGCCAGGGTTTGATCATCGGCATCGAGTTGGATCGCCCGTGCGGTGAACTGGTGGGCCAAGCCTTGGCGCAAGGCCTGCTCATCAATGTCACGGCGGAACGGGTGGTGCGCTTATTGCCGCCGCTTATTATCTCGGATGGCGAGGCCGATCAGATCGTAAACGGCGTCTGTGATCTTATCCAAGGTTTTGCCAAGGCAGCCTGATCATCATGCCGGCGCGCCATTTCCTCACCTTAGCGGATTTAAGCCAGGCCGAGTTGCATGCCGTTATCCAGCGCGCCATCAAGCTTAAGGCCATGCAGCGCGCCGGTAAACTGCACGAGCCGCTTAAAAACAAGGTGCTCGCAATGGTGTTCGAGAAATCCTCCACGCGCACGCGCGTGTCCTTTGAAAGCGCGATGATCCAATTCGGCGGTGGGGCTATTTTCCTCGCCCCGCAAGATGCGCAGTTGGGTCGCGGTGAGCCGGTGGAAGATACCGCTCGCGTGCTCTCGCGCATGGTCGATGTGATCGTGGTGCGCACCTTCGAGCACGAGAAGATTGAGCGCTTTGCCAATCATTCCCAAGTGCCGGTCATCAATGCGCTCACCGACAAATACCATCCCTGCCAGTTGCTGGCGGACATACAAACCTATATCGAGCAGCGCGGTAGCATCGAAGGCAAGACCGTGGCCTGGGTGGGCGACGGCAACAATATGTGCAATTCCTATATCGAGGCGGCGCGGCTGTTTAATTTTTATTTGCACATGGCCGTGCCGCTGGGCTATGACCCCGACTTCGGGCTGATCAAGGCATCGGCAGGGCATGCCGTGCTGATGCGCGATCCGCAAGAGGCGGTGAGCGATGCCGATTTGGTGGTGACCGACGTATGGGCCAGCATGGGTCAGGAAAACGAGCGCGAAGGCCGCGCGCGCGACTTTGCCGATTACCAGGTTACCGCACGCCTGATGGCGCAAGCCAAGCCCGATGCCTTATTCATGCACTGCCTGCCTGCCCATCGCGGCGAAGAGGTGAGCGCCGATGTCATCGATGGCCCGCAGAGCGTAGTCTGGGATGAGGCCGAAAACCGCCTGCATGCACAGAAGGCCCTGCTCGAGTTACTGCTTGCCTAAGAAACTTCTGATTTCTCAGAGGCGCGCTAGCTTTAAGTTTCAACTCCCGTAGAGTTTTACCGCCTACGCCTCATCAGGGTGGCTTGTATGCGAATATTTCTGCGCTTGCTTGGTCTGCTAATGTTCGCGCCAGCGTTTACGCACGCCGATGAAGTTAACGTTGCCGTCGCCACCAACTTCCTTCCGGCCCTGAAAAAAATAGTCCAACATTTCGAGCGAGACACCGGTCACCGGTTGCGCATCAGTGCCGGTTCCACGGGTAAATTATTTGTGCAAATCAAGCAAGGTGCGCCATTTGATATTCTGCTGGCCGCCGATGCCGAGCGCCCAAGATTATTGGAAGAGCAAGGCCTTGCTGTAAAGGGTAGCCGCTTCACCTATGCCATCGGCCAGCTTGTTTTGTGGAGTCCAAGACCGGGATTTATCGATGGCGCGGGTGGGGTGTTAAAAAATGAAAAATTCAACCACCTTGCTATCGCTAACCCAAAAATCGCGCCCTATGGCAAAGCGGCGCAGCAAGCATTGATGCATTTGGGTTTGTGGAAACAATTGCGCCCGCGCTTGGTGCAAGGTGAGGATATCGGTCAAACCCTGCAATTTATAGCGAGCGGTAATGCCGAGCTGGGCTTTGTAGCATTTTCGCAGATAGTTAATTTACCCGATGCCGATAAAGGCGGCTATTGGCCCGTGCCGCAAGAATTGTACGAGCCTATTCAGCAACAGGCGGTATTGCTTGCGCGTGCTGCCGATAATGTGGCGGCGCGCGCATTTTTTACTTACCTGAATAGCGGCCAAGCACGCACCTTTATTCGGCAAGCGGGATATGCCTTGGGCGGCAGTACAAAAAATTAAGGACGTAGCATGCGCTGTGCGCACGAAC
>DATECT010000159.1:0-5807 GCA_035286765.1 Gammaproteobacteria bacterium | reverse complement strand
TTGTGTCGTGTCGCGCTGCTGTTCCAGGCTGTGCAATTGCCCGCGCGCCTCATCCAACTGGTGTTGGGCATCGGCAACTTGCGTGGTGAGTTGGTGCAGTTCGGCCTGCAATTCCTTCAACTCGTGCTCGCGCCCCAGCACGCCGGCCCGTTCATCGGCATCGCGGCTGATACGCAGCCAACCGTTGCCCAGCCACATGCCGTCGCGCGTGATCACCGATTCATGCGCGGCAAGCTGTTTGGTTAGCGCCAGCGCCTCGGGCAGGGTTTCGACCGCGAAGACGTGGGCAAATACGCTATCCAAGGCCCACGGTGACTGCACTTTATTTTGTAAACGCGGGATATCGCTTCTGCTCGCGGTGATGGGGATTTGAACAGCGTTGGTGTCAAACAATCCCAGACTGCCTTGCTGTAAATCATGCGCGAGTGCAGCAACGCCCTCCAGTCCCTCTACGCACACGGCCTCCAGGTGAAAACCGAGCACGCACTCCACGGCCCGCTCCCAATCTTTATCGACTTGCAAATGCTGGGCAAGCCGCGGGGTATCTTGCAGGCCTTGCTGCTCCAGCCAGGTGCTGACCGCGCCTTGACGCTTACCCAGTGCCGCCTGCTGTAGCGCCTCCAGTGAGGCATAGCGGCCCCGCTGACGCTCCATGTGGCTGCGCCGTTCGTCCAAATCGCTGGAGACCTGTTGCTGGCGCTGACGCAGTTCAGTAATTTGTTGCACCAGGCCCTGCATGGTCTCCTGTAGTTGCTGACCTTGCCGTTCATGGTCGGAGTGTTGTTCCTGCAGTTGGGCGATCTCTTGCTCCAAGGCCACGGGCGATAGCGTTCCCGCCTCATCGGTTAAGCGGGCGCGGCGCGCCTCGAGCTGTTGTAACTGTTGCTCGAGATGGTGCAGCCGCGTGCGCTCGACTTGCGCGGCCTGCACCGATTGATTGGCGCGCTGGTTAAAGGCCTCCCATTCGGTCTGCCAAGCCTGCATGGCCTGTTCCGCCTGCGCCAGCGCCGCGCTGGAAATTTGCTCCACCTGACAGGCCGTTTCCCAATCGGGTTCGGCCTGCCGCAACTCGGCGCTGATGTCGGCTATTTGTTTATTGTCGGACTCCAGATGGGCCTGCAACTCACGCCAGGATTGCTCCACCTGTTCCAGATCTTGCTGTTGCTGACGTTGCCGGTCTTTAGCATGGGCAATGGCCTGCTCCAGCCGCGCGATCTCCGCACCCACGCTATAGAAGCGGCCCTGCACCGCATTAAAGGCCTCATTCACATCGGTCTGCTGCGCACGCCGCTTCTCAATCGCCGCTTCCAGGGCACGCTGCTCGGCGATCTTGCCCTCCAGCGCGGTCTCCTGCTCCTGGATATGCTGCTCCTGTGCCGCCGCTTCGCTGATCAGGGCGCGCCAGCGCAGCGCCAGCAGTTCGGCCTTGACCTGGCGCTCTTGCTGTTTGAGCAGCTTGTATTTCTCCGCGACATTGGCCTGCCGTTGCAAACGCTCCAACTGCTTGCCTAACTCTTCGCGCACGTCATTAACGCGGTCGAGGTTTTCACGCGTATGTTTGATGCGGGTCTCGGTCTCGCGGCGGCGCTCCTTGTATTTGGAAATACCGGCGGCCTCTTCCAGAAAAATACGCAGATCATCGGGCTTGGCCTCGACCAGCCGGGAGATCATGTTTTGTTCGATAATGGCGTAGCTGTGCGGACCCAGACCGGTGCCCAAAAAGATGTCGGTAATATCGCGGCGGCGGCAGCGCGTGCCGTTGAGGAAGTAACTGGACTGGCCATCGCGGCTGACGTGACGCTTCACGGAGATCTCCGCGTATTCGGCATATTGCCCGCCGAGCCCGCCGTCGCTATTATCGAACACCAATTCGATGGAGGCCTGGCTCACCGGTTTACGCGAGGTCGAGCCGTTGAAAATCACGTCGGCCATCGATTCGCCGCGCAGACTCTTGGCCGAACTCTCGCCCATGACCCAGCGTACCGCGTCGATGACATTCGATTTACCGCAGCCGTTGGGGCCGACAATGCCCATCAGATTGCTGGGTAGGTGTATAGTAGTAGGGTCTACAAACGACTTGAATCCGGCTAATTTGATCTTGCTTAGGCGCATTATTACCTACGACGTAGAATGACTGAATTGTTTTACAACATTAGCGGCCAGCGCAACAACGGCTTACCTGTGATAGAGAGACACCCGTGCCCACCCAGCCCAGTAAAGAGCTTGAAACCTTCGCCAACCCCAACCTTGGCCGCGATTATACCATTCGCATGCGCATCCCGGAGTTTACCTGCCTGTGCCCGAAGACCGGCCAGCCGGATTTTGCCACCATTTTAATCGATTATGTGCCTAACTTGCGGTGTATCGAGCTAAAATCGCTTAAATTATATATCTGGTCATACCGTAACGAGGGCGCCTTCCACGAGGCCGTGACCAACCGTATATTAGACGATTTGGTGCAGGCGTGCGAACCCCATTTCATGCGTATTACCGCCGAATTCTACGTGCGCGGGGGCATCTATACCAATGTGATCGCCGAACATCGCCACCCTGCCTGGGTGCCGCCCAGCCCCGTCAGCCTGCCTTGAGCCTTGGCGGCGGCATAAGCACTGCCCCGTGTCCGACAGCAGGCTTTATGTAGGCATCGACCTGGGCACCTCCGGGTGCCGGGCGATCGCTATTAATACTGCCGGCGGGATTTGCGGCCAAGCCGCCGTCGACCTGCCGGCCCCGCAACGCCACGGGGCCGGGGTTGAGCAGCAACCGGCCCTATGGTGGCAGGCCGTGCGCATGGTGTTACACACCTTATTGCGCGAAATTTCCCCGCATGCCATCCATGCCATTGCCATCGATGGCACCTCCGGCACCCTGCTGTTGGCCGATCAACACGGTGCGCCACTCGCCCCAGCGCTGCTCTATAATGATGCGCGCAGCCTGACCGAGGCCGAGCAAATTGCCCGACTCGCCCCGCCGGCGAGCGCAGCCCATGGACCCAGCGGCGGCTTGGCTAAATTGCTTTATTTGCAAAAACACGTCGGCGCCGACGCACACTTCGCGCTCAGCCAAGCGGATTGGATTGGCGCCCAATTCACTGGACACTATGGGATCAGCGACGAGCATAACTGCCTGAAACTCGGTTATGATCCTGTTGCACGCTGCTGGCCTGATTGGTTGGATGAGCTTGGGGTGCGCCGTCCACTGCTGCCGCGCGTCGTTGCGGCAGGCACGCCGCTGGCCGCCATCCATGCCGATATCGCCCGTGAGTTTAAGCTAAGCACCAACACGTTATTGGTTGCCGGCACCACCGACAGCACCGCCGCCTTTATTGCCAGCGGCGCAAACACCCTGGGCGATGCCGTTACCTCGCTCGGTTCCACCCTGGTCGTAAAGATCCTCAGCGCACAACCCATCTTTGCACCGCACTACGGCGTGTATAGTCACCGTTATGGAAAAGACTGGATTGTCGGCGGCGGCTCCAATAGCGGTGGCGTAGTACTGCGCCATTACTTCACCGACCAGCAACTTGCGCGCATGACCCCGTTATTAAAACCCAGCGCGCCCACCGGGCTTGATTATTATCCACTGCTCACACCCGGCGAGCGTTTTCCCATCAATGATCCTATACTAGCGCCGCGCCTGACACCGCGCCCTGCCGATGATGTGCAATTCCTGCAAGGCCTGCTGGAAGGTATGGCACGCATTGAACACCGCGCCTATCAACTACTAATGGAATTAGGCGCGTCCTATCCCTCTTCTATACGCACGGTGGGCGGCGGCGCAACAAATATGGCGTGGGAAAAAATACGCGCATCGTTCCTGCAAGTGCCCCTCATAAAGCCCAGCCATGGCGAGGCCGCCTATGGAGCGGCCCTGCTCGCACGACAAGCTACACGACAATCGTAGCCTATCATTCACGGCATTGAGCAACTGCAAGGTAATCAGCCATGCCGCATCGCGCCGTCTCGTCATGACCGCTACATTAGCAACGAGTCTGAAAGAATTTCGCCTGAACCAAACGCGGAAAAACGTGTTGTAAACTACACGAAAAATAATTTTAACCAGCCCGCCTTCATCTGCCTCCGCTGCCTCATCTCACTAAACACTTGGCAAGTCCCTATAAATTTTGCTATTGTAATAGCGGGCTTGGAATGGACTATTCGAGTTAGGTTTCTTTCGCAGGGAGGTGTCATGCATCAGCGCCATGAGTTACTTGTCTTTTCACATCTTCGTTGGGATTTTGTCTACCAACGCCCGCAACATCTACTCTCCCGTTTAGCAGCCAACCGCCGCATCATCTTCTTCGAAGAACCTGTTCAAAGCCGTGACAATGCTGTTTTTATACAGCGCATCACACCTCATCCTAATGTATTGGTGTGCCGCCCGCACACGCCGAGCGCGGGTCAGGGATTCTGCGACGAGCAACTACCTTATCTGGAGACGCTGCTTAACGAATTTATTGCCCAAGAGCAGCTAAATAATTTTCTGATATGGGCCTATACACCTATGGCCTTACCATTATTATCCGGCTTGAGCGCCCAGGCCATCATCTATGATTGCATGGATGAGCTATCCACCTTCATGCTGGCACCGCCTCAGTTAATCCAACACGAGGCAAAACTGCTGAAATCGGCTGACCTGGTGTTCACCGGCGGCCCCAGTATTTATCAATTGAAGAAAACGCGTCATCACAGCGTGTACTGTTTTCCTAGTAGCGTTGATGCCGCGCATTTTGCGCAAGCCAATGGCGCCATACCGGAACCCGAACAACAAGCCTCGTTACCCCATCCCCGGCTGGGTTTTTATGGCGTGATCGATGAACGCCTGGACCAAAAAATATTGGATGCGCTGGCACTCGCCCACCCGGAGTGGCAGATTATCATGGTAGGCCCCGTAGTAAAGATAGACCCGAACACCCTGCCGCGCCACCCCAATATCCATTATTTCGGCCAGCAAGACTACGCGCAGTTGCCCGCTTATTTAAAAGGTTGGGATGTGTGTCTACTGCCGTTCGCCCATAATCCCGCAACGCGTTTCATTAGTCCCACCAAGACCCTGGAATACATGGCCGCCGAGAAGCCCATCGTCAGCACGTCCATTCAAGACGTCGCCGAACCATACGGAGACATCGTGTATCTCGCGGATACACCTGCGGAGTTTATAAAGGCCTGCGAACAAGCCTTGGACGCCAGTCCGCATGAGCGTGAAACGCGTGTCCGGAAAATGCGCGAGGTGCTTTCCCATACCTCATGGGATACCACGGTAGCTGCCATGGAAAATCTGTTACACAAAACACTCGCGCATAAGCGAACCGATTCTTGGCGCAGGATGACAGCAGTATCAACAAACAATTCACCAGCGAGCCAGCGGCTACCGGCCACATCGGCGCACAAGGTCACCCACACCTCGCATAACACGATTATTATCGGCGCCGGTCCCACCGGACTGAGTGCCGCTTACCACTTGGATACGGACGCCTTGTTGCTGGAACAAAACGATCGCGTCGGCGGCTGGTGCCGCTCCATTACCGAGCGCGGCTTTACCTTTGACCATGCGGGGCACATCATGTTCTCCAATGATCCGTATGTGCATCGGCTTTATAAATTATTATTGGGTGATAATGTGCGCTGGCAGGACCGCGAGGCCTGGGTATTCAGTAAAAACGTGTATACACGTTACCCTTTTCAAGGCGCGCTCTATGGATTACCACCGGCTGTCATCAAGGAATGCCTGCTCGGTGCTATTGAGGCGCGCTTCGGCAGCATCGCGCCCGCCCAAAAACCCGCTGCGACAACCGCCATTAATGGCTC
>DATECT010000158.1:0-5209 GCA_035286765.1 Gammaproteobacteria bacterium | reverse complement strand
TGCGTCTGGAGTTTCTGTTTCAGCAAGCACGGCATACCTTGGGCGGCGACACGATATGGGACAGCCGTGCCACGCTATCGAGTATCCTCGACATCCTCAATGTGTGCGGCCGCACCGACCTTAAGACCGAAGTGCTGAAGGAGTTGGAACGGCATGCGGTAGGGCTGGGGCGTCTTGAGCGAGTGCCCGGCGTGGACAGTGCCGCGCTGGGGCATATCCTTGCAGAACTGGATATCTCGATCGACCGCATGCATGCCGTTAACGGGCAGCCCGGCCAGGCCTTGCGCCAGATCGAATTTCTGAATAGCGTTAAGCAACGCAGCACCATCCCCGGCGGGCTGTGCGACTTTGATCTGCCCGCGTATCATTACTGGCTGCAGCAGCCGCCCGCGCAACGCATTAATGATCTACAGGAGTGGCTCGGCACGCTCGATAGCCTGCGCGTTGCTATTCAGTTGATCCTGCGCCTGCTGCGCGAGTGCGCATCACCCGGCCCGGAAATCGCCATGGGCGGTTTCTTCCAGAAATCGCTGGAGGCCGACAATCCATGCTGCCAGATGGTGCGCGTGTTTATCCCGGCGAGCTCGCCTTATTACGCGGAGATCAGCGGCGGTAAACATCGCTTTACCGTGCGCTTCATGGAACCCGTGGTGGGGGGGCGTGCGGTGCAAAGTGTGGAGGATGTCGAGTTTGAATTGACCTGTTGTATTATGTAGGGATGACAAACTCGGAGCAGCAACCCCCGGCGGGCTCGGTTCAAGCCCCGCTGGTAAAATGTCCGACCTGCGGCAAGCCCGTGGCGTGGACCGCCGATGCTATGTGGAAACCTTTTTGCAGCGAGCGCTGCAAGCTCATCGATCTGGGTGCGTGGGTCGATGAGGCCTATCGAATCCCGGATAAAGACCAATCACCGCAAGATGAGCCGGATGAATCTTAACGGCGCCTACGCACTACTCATCACCCTTTCTAGTTTCAAATTGCATTAGAATCCTTTCCGGCTCGGGCGCATTCCATACACGGCTAATCAGCGCAACACCCTGCGCGCCGTGCCGGTAGGCGGTCATTAAATGCTCCGGACCCATGCCGCCCAAGGCGTACACCGGGATAATGGCTTGCTCGGCGAGCGCCCGGAATTGCTCCCAGCCCAGACTGGCCGCGCCCGGATGACTTTGGGTAGGCAACACTGGCGCGACCACCGCGAAATCCACACCGATGCGTTGCGCATGTTCCAGCTCCTGCAGGTTATGACAGGACGCCGCCACCCACTTGGTTTTATCGAGCGGGCGTGTGTTGAGGTGCATTAATTGCGCGCTGCTTAGATGCACGCCGCCGGCATCGAGTTCTTCCACCAGCGACGATGTGTCATTCAGTAGCAGTTGCGCGCCATAGTGGCGGCACAGCGCCAGCCCCTGCTGTGCCAATAGCCGGTAGTTATTGGCAACCAGATTCTTGGCGCGTAATTGGATCAGCCGTGCGCCGCCGCGCAGGCAGCGTTCCAGCGTGGCCAGAAATGCCGCCGTGCCGTGCAACGGTTCATCGGTGATGAGATAGAGCGAGGGTAAGGTCACTGCGGTCACGATGGGCAGGTTTGCCGCCGGATACTGTTTGTTTGCCAGATCGGCCACGGCCACCCACTCCAGGCGCTGACCTTCGCGCGGATGGGGTTCGCCGGTAAACTCATTAACGCGCCACACATCGAGCAATACCTGCTTATCGGGATAGGCATGGCGCACGCGTATGAGTGGCCGGGCCTGGGCTACGGTAATACCCAGTTCCTCATGCAGTTCGCGCGCAAGTGCCGCCTGCACCTGTTCGCCGGATTCGATCTTGCCGCCGGGAAATTCCCACAAGCCGCCTTGGTGCGCGTGGGCTGGACGCAGCGCCAGCAATACCTCGCCACGCCGATTGAAAATGGCCGCAGCGGCAACATGGAGTGCGGGTGGATGCACGGCTAAGTTAATCCTAGAAACAGCGGTAGGTGCGAATTTATTCGCACAAACAGCAGCTCAGGTGCGAATAAATTCGCACCTACCGGGGTAGCCCAACGCATAGAAGCAATATCCTATTTTCTGCCAACTGCTTTTTCTAGGTTAATGCTTTGTGGTTTCAGCTACGATATTCGGCATTGATACGCACATAATCATAGGAGAAGTCGCAAGTCCACACGGTGGTGTGGGCGGGGCCGCGTGCTAGATCGACGCGGATGCTAATCTCTTCGCGGCGCATGACCTGCTGGCCGAGCTGTTCCTGGTAGTCCGGCGCGCGGCCGCCGTTGCACACAATGCACAGCTCGTCCAGATGAATGGTAACGGCATCGATATTGAGATCGGCAATGCCGGCGCGGCCTAACGCGGCGAGGATGCGTCCCCAGTTCGGGTCGCAGGCGAAGAAGGCGGTTTTAACCAGCGGCGAGTGGGCGATGGCATAGGCCGCCGCTGTACATTCTTGTTCGCTGTTTCCGCCGTTGATTTTAACGGTGATAAATTTCGTGGCGCCCTCGCCGTCGCGCACGATGGCCTGGGCGAGTTCCGCGCACACCTGGGTAATGGCCTCCGCGAGCGCGGCATACGCGGGGTGCATCGTAGTATCGATGTGTAATCCGCTGTGGCCGGTGGCGATCAACACGCAGGCATCATTGGTGGAGGTGTCGCCGTCCACGGTAATACGATTAAACGATAACGGCAGGGCAGCGTCCAGGCATTGCTGCAACAGCGCCTGGCTGACCCCGGCATCGGTGGCGATAAAGGCCAGCATGGTGGCCATGTCGGGGCGGATCATGCCCGCACCCTTGGCGATGCCGGTAACGGTAATGGTGTCACCATTTAATTCCAACCGGCGCGAGGCGCCTTTGGGCATGGTGTCAGTGGTCATGATGCCGTGCGCGGCATCCTCCCAGCCTGCCGCATTGAGATTTTCATAGGCGGCAGCAAGACCGGCCTTAATTTTTTCCACCGGCAACGGCTCGCCGATAACGCCGGTGGAAAAAGGCAGCACGCGGCTTGCCTCGCACTTGGCCAATTGGGCGAGCGCCGCACAGCAGACGCGCGCATCGGCCATGCCTTGCGCGCCGGTGCCGGCGTTAGCGTTGCCGGTGTTAATCAATAAGAATTGCGGCGCAGCTTGTGCAAGGTGGTCGCGCGCCACCCGTACCGGCGCGGCGCAAAAGGCATTCTGCGTGAACGCGGCCACGCAATGGGTGCCCTCACCCATTTCCATGACGACCAGGTCGCGCCGTCCGGGATGCTTAATTCCCGCACAGCTTGTGCCGAGGCGCAGGCCGTTAACGGGGTGTAAGAGGGGAAGTTGCTTGAGGCCTACTGCCATAATTCAGTTCTGTTGTGGTGAGTGGTGGAAGGCCGTAATGGGTGATGAGTAAACGGTGATGGGTAATGAGTAAAACAAAAACCCATTACCCATTACTCATCACCGATCACGAGGCAGTTGAGTAGCGTGCGCTGCGCGCACGATTAAAATATTTTTGCCGATCCGTGCGCATGGCGCACGCTACCCTGCATCACCCATCACCATTTTAGGCCAACTTACCGTGGCACTGTTTATACTTCTTCCCCGAGCCGCACGGGCAGGGTTCGTTTCTGCCGACCTTACGCTCGTCGCGCACGAAGGGTGCGGCAGGCGGTGCTGCGTCGGCCCCGTTATCGTCCTCCGCCGTCGCTGCCACGGCAGCGGCGGCTGGGGCGTGCAGAAATTGCATGCTGCTACTGGCGCGGCGCTGTTCTTCGACTGCCTGCACGTCTTCCTCGGCGCGTACCTGGAAGGTGCATAGTGTGCGCGTCACATCGCGCTTGATGCGCTCCAGCATTTGCGCGAATAATGCAAAGGCCTCGCGTTTGAATTCCTGTTTGGGATTTTTCTGCGCATAGCCGCGCAGGTGTATGCCCTGGCGCAGGTAATCCATGGCCGCCAGGTGATCCTTCCACAAGGAATCCAGCACCTGCAGCATCACCGCCTTTTCGAAGTGGCGCATGACATCGCTACCCGCCAAGGCCTCTTTTTCTTGGTAGGATTTGGCAATTTCACTGTGGATACGCTCGCGCAGAGTTTCTTCGTGTAGCGTGGTATCGTTGTGCAGCCAGTCTTGAACGGGCAGGCGCAGGCCGAGTTCGTTGTCCAGCGCCTCTTCGAGTCCGGCCACGTTCCACTGCTCTTCCATGCTCTGCGGCGGAATGTAGGTGGTAATGATCTCATTCAGCACATCGGCGCGGATGGCGGTGACGGTCTCCGAGATATCGTCCTCGGCCATGAGTTCGTTGCGCTGTTCGTAGATCACCTTGCGCTGATCATTCGCCACGTCATCGTATTCCAGCAATTGTTTGCGGATATCGAAGTTATGGCCTTCTACCTTGCGCTGCGCGTTCTCGATGGCCTTGGTGACCCACGGGTGTTCGATAGCCTCACCCTCGTTCATGCCGAGCTTCTGCATGAGACCGGCCACGCGCTCGGAGGCGAAGATGCGCATCAGGCTATCTTCCAGCGACAGGTAAAAGCGGCTGGAGCCCGGATCGCCCTGGCGCCCGGAACGGCCGCGCAATTGGTTGTCGATACGCCGCGATTCGTGACGTTCGGTGCCGACGATGTGCAGTCCGCCTGCTGCCAGCACCTCGTCATGGCGCGCCTGCCACTCCTCGCGCAGGCGCCGCACGGTATCCGCATCGGAATTGTCCAATGCGGCGATTTCCGCCTCCAGGCCGCCACCCAACACGATGTCGGTGCCGCGCCCGGCCATATTGGTGGCGATGGTCACGGTGCCGGGGCGTCCGGCCTGCGCCACGATCTCCGCCTCGCGCTCATGGAATTTGGCATTGAGCACCTGATGCTTGATTTTTTCTTCCTGCAGCAGGCGTGATAAATATTCCGAGGTCTCGATAGAGACGGTGCCCACCAGCACCGGCTGGCGGCGTGTTTGGCAATCTTTGATGTCTTGAATGATGGCGGTGAACTTCTCGCGCCCGGTGAGATACACCAGGTCGCCGTAATCCTTGCGGATCATGGCGCGGTGGGTGGGGATCACCACCACTTCGAGGTTATAGATCTGCTGGAATTCGTAGGCCTCGGTATCGGCGGTGCCGGTCATGCCGGAGAGTTTCTTGTACAGACGGAAGTAATTCTGAAATGTTATTGAGGCAAGTGTCTGATTCTCATTCTGGATGCGCACACCCTCTTTCGCCTCGACGGCCTGATGCAGCCCGTC
>DATECT010000157.1:0-7568 GCA_035286765.1 Gammaproteobacteria bacterium | reverse complement strand
CTGCGCAAAATATTGCTACGCTGCGGATGAGCGAGATTGGCAACCCGGCGCTGGCTAAGTATGCCGCCTTGGGGGAGTTGCTGAGCGGCAGGCGGTATGACAAGCAGGAACAGGCCTGGGACGCGCTGGTAGCGACGTTGCAGGATTGGACGGCGCGGTTGCAATTGCCGTTGCTAAGTAGTTATGGAGTTGCCCCCGCCGATTTCGACGCCATTATCGCGGGCTGCCGGGGCAGCAGCATGAAGACCAACCCTATTGTGTTGAGCGATGATGAGGTGCGGGCGATTTTGCAAGAGCGCTGCTAGGCCCTAATGACTGCTAGGGTAGTGCGCCCTTCTGTTTGGAGTTGATCAATCCGGCTGGGCGTCGTGGTCTCAAATCCCCCCTCGCTATGCTCGACCCCCTTTGCAAAGGGGGTGGCCGAAGGCCGGGGGATTTGGGCCGCGCTCCTAACGAATACAGCGAATCATTATAACTGTCAGCGTCACTATAAAGTTCATTAATGACGACGCACTACACTAGTCGCTGCTGCGCTGTTTGGGGTGTCCTTCTTTCCCGCCTTTCACCTTGGGGATGTTGCGGCCGTAGAAGATCTCCGCCATCTCGCGCTTCAGGCTTTGTTTGATCTTCTTTTTCTCGCTCGTCTCCAATTCCTTTTTGGCGGTGCCGAACAGGTAGTTATCCAGGTCAAATTCCTTGAGCAGCATCTTGGTGTGGAAGATGTTTTCCTGATAGACGTTCACGTCGATCATCTGGTAGCGGTCGCGGGTGTCTTTGTCGACGAAATTTTGAATCGAGTTGATCTTGTGATCGATGTAATATTTCTTGCCGCTGACGTCGCGGGTGAAGCCGCGCACGCGGTAGTCCATGATCACGATGTCGGAATCGAAGCTGTGCACCAGGTAATTCAAGGCGCGCAGCGGTGAGATGCGCCCGCAGGTGGAGACGTCGATGTCGGCGCGGAAGGTGCTGATGCCGTTATCGGGGTGGCTTTCCGGGTAGGTGTGCACGGTGATGTGGCTCTTGTCGAGATGCGCCACCACGGCCTCCGGCAAGATGATATCGTCATCCATATCAGGCAGGTGCAGCCCGGTGGGAACAGGGCGCATGGGGGCAGCCAGCGGACCGGGCGCCTCCATATTGTCGAGGTTTTCGGAGATCACCGGCTCCTCGGAGATGAGCATGGTCACGCTGGCGCCCATCGGGTCGTAGTCCTGATGGGCGATATTCAGTATGTTGGCGCCGATGATGCGCGACACCTCGCACAGGATGTTGGTCAGGCGCTCGGCGTTATAGGCCTCGTCGATATATTCGATGTACTCGCTGCGCTGCTTGGCCGTCGTTGCATAGCAGATATCGTAGATATTGAAGCTCAGTGTCTTGGTGAGGTTGTTAAAGCCTTCCAGCTTGAGTTTCTTGAGTGGCTTTAGCATGTGGCGCCCTCCCTAAATCCGAAATAGTGATAACCGGTACTGTCGGATAGTCAGACAAGCAAATGGCTGAATTTATCCGGGCGCGTATTATCCACTATTTTGCACTGAAATGGGGATGAAAAATAAGCTGGACGGTATTGCCATCGGGATCGAGGCAGTAAAAGCTCCGGCAGCCATCGCGGTGGGTGCGGGGTGCGGTCCTGATCGGCACCTGGGCGGCCTGTAGGTAGCTGTGCCAGGCGTCCACCTCGGCCGGCTCGCTGATGATAAAGCCGATATGGTCAAGGCGCTGGTGGCCGCCGGCGTCGAAGTCCGGCGGCGCGCGGTGCAGGGCGAGATTATCGTGGCCGGAGGTGAGATAGAGGTTGTCGGCATCGGGCCGCCAATCCACGGACATGCCCAGCAACCCCACATAAAACTGCTCACAGGCCTCGAGATCGCGTACATAGAGCGCAACATGGCGCAGGCCCAGCGTGGGCTTGGGTTTAGTCATGTGCGCTCAGGCCACATTAACAATCTCGAAATCGTGGGTGATCGCCGCTGTTTTTCCGAGCATGATGGAGGCAGAGCAATATTTCTCCGCCGAGAGGTCGATGGCGCGTTTCACCTGGGACTCTTTTAAGTCCTTGCCGGATACCACAAAGTGCAGGTGAATCTTGGTGAATACCTTGGGGTGCGACTCGGCGCGCTCGGCTTGCAGGTCGACCGTGCAGTCGCGGATATCTTGGCGCGATTTTTTCAGGATATCAACCACATCGAATGCGCTGCAACCGCCCATGCCGATCAGCAGCATCTCCATCGGGCGTATGCCCAGATTGCGTCCGCCGCTCTCCGGCGGGCCGTCCATCACCACGCTGTGACCGCTGCCGCTCTCGCCCAGGAATGTCGATGCCTCAACCCACTTGATGCGTGCCTTCATTAGCGTGTCCGAATAAGACTGAATCCAAAAAGACTATCATAGATTGCGGGTAACTAAAACCGGCTCTACAATATCATTCAGCTGTGGCATACTCAGTAGCCTAATAACGTAAAAGCCATGACCCGCTCATCCCTTAACCCCGCCTCTCTTACGCGCCTGCTCAGCTTCTGTGAGCATAGACGCTACCCTGCCAAGGCCGTTATCCTGCACCCGGGCGTGGCAGCCGATGTGCTTTACTATGTAGTGGAAGGCAGTGTGGCGGCGAGTATCGAAGACGAAGAAGGCCGCGAACTGGTACTGGCCTATCTCGGCGTGGGCAGCTTTATTGGTGAAACCGGTCTCTTCCATGAACAGCGCAACCGCCACGTATGGGTACGCTCGCGTAGCCGCTGTGAGTTAGCGGAGATCAGCTACGAGCGCCTGCGTGCATTAGCAAAGCAAGAACTTGCCGTCGAGTATGCAGATATTTTATTTGCACTCGGCGCGCAGATGGCCCTGCGCCTGCGTTCTACCTCACGCAAGATCGGCAACCTGGCCTTCCTGGATGTGAGCGAGCGTATTACCGGCATACTTTATGACCTCAGTTACGCCGCTGATGCTATCCAGCATGACAGGGGCAGGGAGATTTTTATTACGCGCCAAGAGCTCGGGCGTATCGCCGGGTGCTCGCGCGAAATGGTGGGGCGGGTGTTAAAGGAATTGCAGGGACAGGGCCATATTGACATGAAGGGCCGCTCGATCACGGTATTCCATCCTGGCGAGCCGGCTGTCGATACACCCAGGGGCCCGGTATTTAGCCTGGTGTAGGGTGCTCCGTAAAACCGAACAGGGCCGCCAAGGTTTCGCCCGGCTCCGCTGAGGTCATAAAGGCCTCACCGACCAAGAAGGCATGCACGTTATGTGCGTGCATTAACGCAACATCCTGCGCTGTGTGAATGCCGCTCTCGGTGACCACGATGCGGTTATCCGGTATCTGTTGCAGCAAATCCAGGGTTGTTTCCAGGCGTGTTTCGAAGGTGCGCAAATTGCGGTTATTAATGCCGAGCAAGGGGGTATTAAGCGCCAAGGCCCGTTCCAATTCCTCTGCATCATGCACTTCAACCAGTACATCCATATTTAAATGTAACGCCAGCTCGGCGAGTTCGTGCAGTTGCGCGTCGCCCAGTGCGGCCACGATGAGCAGGATGCAGTCCGCCCCCAGTACGCGCGCCTCATAAACTTGATAGGCGTCGATGACGAAGTCTTTGCGCAGCACGGGCAGTTGGCACGCCGCGCGGGCCTGCTGTAAGTAGCTGTCGTCGCCAAGAAAAAAATCTTTGTCGGTCAACACGGAAAGGCAGGCCGCGCCATGCCTCGCATAAGAGGCTGCGATTTCGGCGGGCCGGAAGTCGGCGCGTAATACGCCCCGGCTGGGCGAGGCCTTTTTAATCTCGGCGATCACGGCGGCTTGATCGGCCTGCAGGTGTGCTTCGATAGCCCCAACGAAATCACGCGGTGGCGGCGCGGACTCAACGCGCCTGCTGAGTTCGCGTAGCGGCTGGGCTGCGCTGCGCTCGGTAATCTCCTCGGCCTTGCGTTGCAGGATTTTTTTCAGGATGTCGGGTGGCTGGCTCATGCATTGGAGCTCGTCGTGTGCTTTATCAAGGCCGCGAGTTTTTCGCGTGCCGCACCACTGGCAATAATCTCCAGCGCCTTGGCGATACCGATCTCCAGGGTGGGTGTAAGTCCGGCGGCGTAAATAGCTGCACCGGCATTAAGCGCGACGATGTCGCGTGCCGGCCCGGGTGTATTGTCGAGCACCGATTGTATGACAGCCAGGCTCTGCTGCGCATCCTGCACGCATAGCTTACTAATAGGCGTGCGTTTCATGCCGAACTGCTCGGGGGTAACAGTGTAGCGGGTGATCTTGCCGTCCTTGAGTTCGGTGATCTGCGTAGCCGAGCCGATGCTGATTTCATCCATACCGTCCTCGGCGTGCACGAGTAGCACATGTCGACTACCTAGTTTCAATAACACCTCGGCCAGCGGGTGCAGCCACTTGGAATCGAACACGCCGATGACCTGATGCGGCGCACTGGCCGGATTGGTTAGCGGGCCTAATACATTGAACAGCGTGCGCACGCCAAGCTCACGGCGCGGGCCGATGGCATGCTTCATCGCGCTGTGGTAATTGGGTGCGAACAAAAAGCCCACGCCGATCTCTTCCACGCACTCGGCAACTTGCGCGGGGGTGAGATTGAGGTTCACGCCGGCGGCCTCCAGCACATCGGCGCTGCCCGATTTACTGGAAACTGAGCGATTGCCGTGCTTGGCTACCTGGGCGCCTGCTGCTGCCGCTACCAAGGCAGCGGCCGTGGAGATGTTGAAGGTGTGCGTGTCATCGCCGCCAGTGCCGCAGGTATCGACAAGATACTTGCCATTCACATCGACCTTGGTAGCGAGTTCGCGCATCACCTGTGCCGCCGCCGCGATCTCGTCGATGGTCTCGCCCTTCATGCGCAGGCCGATCAGGAATGCGCCGATTTGGGCAGGCGTGGCCCCACCGCTCATAATGGTACGCATGATGGCCGTCATTTCGGCGGCGTTTAAATCGCGCCGCTCAGTGACGGCGCGTAGGGCGGAGTGCATGTCCATGGTAACCTCAGTGGCGAGTGGCTAGTAACTAGTGGCGAGAAGGAGAGGCGTGTCGAATTTGCTTTTCCTCGTTACTAGCCACTCGCTACTCGCTACTTTTGTCTAAGAAATTCCTCAGCAAATCATGTCCATGCTGAGTCAAAATAGATTCGGGATGAAACTGTACGCCTTCTATCGAAAATTCCTTATGGCGCACACCCATGATCTCGTCGAGATTCCCCTGCGCGTCTTCGGTCCAGGCAGTGATTTCCAGGCAATCCGGTAAGGTTGCTTTCTCGATCACCAGCGAGTGGTAGCGCGTCGCTTCAAACGGGCTGGGCAGGCCCTTGAATACGCCCTTACCGGTGTGGTGAATCAACGAGGTCTTGCCGTGCATGATCTCGCGCGCATGCACGATCTTACCGCCAAAGGCCTGGCCGATGCTTTGGTGGCCGAGGCAGACGCCCAAGATCGGCATCTTGCCTGCGAACTGCTGCAAGGTGCTGAGCGACACGCCGGCCTCGTTGGGTGTGCAGGGGCCGGGCGAGATGACGATTTTTTCCGGCGCCATGCGCGCAATCTCTGCGACATTGATCTGATCGTTGCGGTACACGCGCACGTCCGCGCCAAGTTCGCCCAGGTATTGCACTAAGTTATAAGTGAAGGAGTCGTAGTTGTCGATCATTAATAACATGCTCTTACTCCACTCCTGAGTCTGTGCCGGCGATAGGATCGAGCCGAGGGCCGCGGTCCAGGGAGGGACCGTCTGCGGATTCGGCGATAGGATCGAGTCGAGGGCCGCGGTCCAAGGAGGGACCGTCTGCGGATTCGGCGATAGGATCGAGCCGAGGGCCGCGGTCCAGGGAGGGACCGTTTGCGGATTCGGCGATGGGATCGAGCCGAGGGCCGCGGTCCAAGGAGGGACCGTCTGCGGACTCGGCGATGGCCACTGCGCGGAAAATGGCGCGCGCCTTGTTCATGGTCTCTTCCCATTCATTTTCAGGTATGGAGTCGGCGACGATGCCCGCGCCGGCCTGGATGTGCAGCATATTATCTTTGATGACGGCGGTGCGGATGGCAATGGCGGTATCCATATTACCGTTCCAGCCCAAATAACCTACCGCGCCGGAATAGATGCCGCGTTTGACCGGCTCCAATTCGTCGATGATCTCCATCGCGCGCACCTTCGGCGCGCCGCTCACCGTGCCCGCCGGGAAAGTGGCGCGCAGCACATCCATGGCCTTCATGCCCTTGCGCAGCCGCCCGGTGACATTCGATACGATGTGCATGACGTGCGAGTAGCGCTCCACCACCATGCGCTCGGTAAGCTGTACGCTACCGATCTCGGCGACGCGACCCACGTCGTTGCGCCCTAAATCGATCAGCATGAGGTGCTCGGCGCACTCCTTGGGGTCGGCCAGCAAATCCGTTTCCAGGGCCTGGTCTTCTTGTTCGTTTTTGCCGCGCCGGCGCGTGCCGGCGATGGGGCGAACGGTAATAATGCCATCCTCCAAGCGCGTGAGAATCTCCGGCGAGGAGCCGACTATACAAAAATCCTGCAAATTTAAATAGAACATATAAGGTGAGGGATTCAGGCTGCGCAACGCGCGATACAGATCCAGCGCCGAGGCGTGGTAAGGAATAGACAAGCGTTGCGACAGCACCACCTGCATGATGTCACCATCGACGATATAGTCTTTAGCCTTGGCTACCGCCGCCTCAAAACGCTGCCGGGTAAAGCCCGAAATAAAATCCGTTTCAGCCACGGCTTGGTTGCCGCGTGCGCTGAGCGGTAGCGGCGTGGCCTGGCGCAGGCGCTGCACCAATTCATCGAGGCGCTGCTGGGCCTTGTTCCAGGCGTCGGCAATGCCGGGGTTGACGTGAATCACCAGATAGAGCTTGCCGCGCAGGTTATCGAACACGGCCACTTCGTCGGACACCAGCAGCATAATGTCCGGCGTGTTGAGCGGGTCATCATGCGGGCATTGCGCGAGGCGCGGCTCGATATAGCGCACCGTGTCGTAGCCGAAATAGCCCACCAGGCCGCCGGTAAAGCGCGGCAGGCCTTCGACCTCCGTGACGGTATAGCGTGCTTGAAAATTTTCAATCCAGGTGAGTGGATCGGCAGCCTCGGCACGCTCCAACACTGCGCCGTCTTTTTCAACGCTGATGCTGCGGCCTTTTACGCGGAGTATGGTGCGGCAGGGCAGGCCGATAATAGAATAACGACCCCATTTTTCGCCGCCTTGCACTGACTCGAATAAGTAGGAGTAGGGCGCGTTAGCAAGCTTGAGATAGGCGCTCAGCGGGGTGTCGAGGTCGGCGGGGACCTCGCGCACCAAGGGGATGCGGTTATGGCCCTGGTTGGCCAGAGTGGCGAATTGTTGGGGTGTCATAGATTAAACCAGTTGCAAGATACAAGTGACAAGATGCAAGGGAGTATAATTTTAGCGTGTATTTGGTTACTTGTATCTTGTTACTTGTATCTTGTCACTGCTGTTAAGCAAGCCCCGCAATTCGGCCAAGGAGTCGATAACGGCATCAGGATGGGCGATGCGGATGTCCTCGCCGTGATTGTAGCCGTAGCTCACGCAGACGATTTG
>DATECT010000156.1:0-3380 GCA_035286765.1 Gammaproteobacteria bacterium | reverse complement strand
CGCCATGGTTGTAATCGATGCCGTAACACGCCTGTTACCCGGCGCGTTGGGGCACGAGGGCTCGGCCCAAGAGGATTCGTTTGCGGAAGGTCTGCTGGACTATCCGCATTACACCCGGCCCGAGGAGATTGCCGGCATGCGGGTGCCCGAGGTGCTGTTGAGCGGCGATCATCAGGCCATCTCACGCTGGCGGCAAAAGCAGGCCTTGGGACGCACCTGGTTGCGTCGGCCCGATCTGATTGAAAAGTTGGAATTGCAGGACGAGCAGCAGCGATTACTGGACGAATTTATCCGGGAACATAGGCAGTTGAGTTGAGTACTTTTTGGAGCGTGTCATGAGTAAGATCATAGAACAAATTGAAGCCGAACAAATGTCCCGCAAGCTGCCGGATTTTAGCCCGGGCGACACGGTGGTGGTGCAGGTAAAGGTAAAGGAAGGCACGCGCGAGCGTTTACAGGCCTTCGAGGGTGTGGTGATCGCTAAAAGCAATCGCGGCCTGCATTCCAATTTTACCGTGCGCAAAATCTCTCACGGCGAGGGCGTGGAACGGGTATTTCAAAGCTATAGCCCCAGCATTCAAGATGTGAGCGTGAAAATGCGCGGCGACGTGCGTCGCGCCAAGCTCTACTATCTGCGTGATCTGCAAGGCAAGGCCGCCCGTATTAAGGAAAAGCTGGGTTAGTTTTACGTCCCTTTGCAATGGGGCGCTAGTGTCCTGAGTCCGAAATACGTGGTAGGTGCGAATTCATTCGCATATGAATGTGCGGATAAATCCACACCTACATTCCGCAGCGAATTTGTGGAACCCCACACTAACAGTGGCGTTTAATTCCCGGGTATAGCCGGCTACAATGCCGGCTATATCTTTCAACGGGTCCACTCTATGAAACCAGTGGCTGATCCGCTGTCCCAATCCTACGATGCTGTATTCAGTGTCGCCTTTCCTCAAGCAGAGCCCTCCGGGCTGAAGCTGGGCATACGCACTACCGAGCAGGGCCTTAGCAGCATCGATTTTGCCACCCCGGCTGTGCCGATCAAAGCCCCTACTAACAAACTGGCCCGGATTGCCCGTGAGCAGCTAGTAGGCTACTTCACGCATGCGCATTCGCCGTTTACCATCCCCTTAGACCCGCAAGGCACGCCTTTTCAACAACGCGTTTGGCAGGTCATGCGTACTGTGCCGCCAGGAGAAACCCGTAGCTACGGTGCATTGGCGCGCGAGTTAGGCACAGGGGCGCGTGCGGTTGGTAATGCCTGCCGGAGCAATCCCATTCCTATTATCATTCCCTGTCATCGCATCGTCGGGGCCGGATACGTTGCCCTAGCAGGCCCACGCCACCTCGGCGGCTATTCCGGTGCCACCACCGGCGGGCCGGTCACCATCAAACGCAGCCTATTGGATCATGAGCAGGGCTGCTAAATCGGCACCGCCTGCCGCGCCGCCCGTCCCGGAGGCTGCGCTAATTGAGTCATTTATCGATAGCCTATGGATGGAGAGGGGGCTGAGCGAAAACACCCTCAGTGCCTACCGCACCGACCTGCAAGGTTTAGCCACCTGGCTGGCAGCGCGCGACGCTGCCTTACAGTCCGCGCAACGTAGCGATCTGCTCGCTTATCTCGCCAAGCGGATCGACGACGGAATACGGCCCCGCTCAACGGCGCGGCTAATCTCTACGCTACGCCGCTTTTATCAACTCTTAATACGCGATGGACGTCTGCAAGACGATCCCAGCGCCCGCATCGACACCCCCAAACTAGGCCGCTCCTTACCGAAATCGTTGACCGAGGCAGAGGTTGAGGCCTTGTTAGATGCACCTTTAGTGGATGATGCATTAGGACTGCGCGACCGCGCCATGCTGGAGATGCTCTATGCCTGCGGGCTGCGCGTCTCGGAATTGGTGAACCTGAGCCTGGCCCAAGTTAATTTGCGCCAGGGCGTGGTGCGCGTGACAGGCAAGGGCAGCAAAGAGCGTTTGGTCCCCTTTGGCGAAGAGGCCCTGGACTGGGTGCAACGCTATTTGACGGGGGGGCGGCCTGATTTGGCGGCGGGCCAGGCCAGTGACGCCTTGTTTATATCGCGCCAGGGCGGTGCCATGTCCCGCCAGGCCTTTTGGTACCGGATTAAGCACTATGCCGTACTGGCGGGAATCACCAAGCACTTATCGCCCCATACCTTGCGCCATGCCTTTGCCACCCACCTGCTCAACCACGGCGCCGACCTGCGCGTGGTGCAAATGTTGCTGGGCCACAGTGACTTGTCCACCACACAAATTTATACTCATATAGCCCGCGAGCGGCTCAAGACCCTCCACGCCCAACACCACCCTAGAGGGTGAGCGGCGAGAAGCCGCGAACGCTAGTACAGGATGTACTGGCTGGGATTTAGAGATGAGCAAAGGTCGCGCCACGACTGCATGGATGCAGGAGGTAGAGCAACGCAGGAGCAGTTGCCGAAGGACGGCAAAGACGCTGCTTACTACCCAGTCAAACCGTACAAGTTAAGGAGCCGCCGAAGTCATTAGAAACGCCAAAACTGCCACCACACCACATACCATGATATTATTTTAAGCTGGTCACACCTGTTTGCCGGATTAGCAGTGGAGAAGTTGCCATGCCATCGTTTGATGTAGTGTCGGAAGTGGATATGCACGAGTTGACCAACGCAGTTGACCAGGCCAATCGTGAGATCAGCACCCGCTTCGATTTCAGGGGCAGCGATGCGCGCGTAGAGCAGGCCAAGAATGTGCTCACCCTGCACGCGGACAATGAGTTTCAGATAAAACAGATGGAGGATATTTTACATAACAAACTGGTCAAACGGGGTATTGATCTGAAGTGCCTGGAGACCGATAAAGTAGTCACCAGCGGCACCAAGGCCCACCAAAAAATTACTGTGCGGCAGGGCATTGATGTGGAGTTGGCCAAAAAAATTACCAAGCTGATCAAGGAAAGTAAGCTAAAGACCCAAGCCTCTATTCAAGGCGAACAAGTACGCGTCACGGGCAAGAAGCGTGACGATCTGCAAGAGGCTATCGGTTTATTGCGTAATACCGAACTCGGTATGCCTCTGCAATACATCAATTTTCGCGATTAGCAGGGTGTTGAAAAACTCTGTTTTTCAACATCTTTTTAGCAGTCGGAACGGACGGAATATTTCTATGCGTAATATGGGGTTTTCAGTTTTATTGTTGCTGGCCGCGCTGTTCATGGTGCATGCCCGCGCCGATAGTACCGTAACGAATGCCGACCTTGGCACGGTCAATAAGGCGCTCGCGGAATTATTCCCTGCATCCAAGCCGGACAGCATTGTTGCCTCGCCGCTGCCCGGTTTGTATGAAGCGGTTTACGGAACGCAGGTGATCTACATCAGCCAAGACGG